>JAAZCS010000247.1 GCA_012513125.1 Treponema sp.
CCAGAAAGTGCTTACTACGAATCATTACACGAAGTTCCACTAATTGCGAACCTTATTGACCGCAAAAAGCTTTATGAAATGAACCGCGTTATTTCTGATACAGCAGAATACGGATGCTATTTATTTGCAAACGCAGCTGTTCCAATGCTAAAAGATTTTATGGCTAAAACAAACACTGATGTAATTGGAAAAGGCTTGAATGTAAAAGACAACTGTGTAAATAACACTGAATTAGTTAATGTTAATGCTGAAATTAGGGATCACTTAATTGAAGTTGTTGGAAGAAAACTACGTCATTATATGACAGCTATGAAACCAGTAATCTAATTTATAAATTATTGTTAAATACAAAACCTTACAGTTGGATAGAAAACATTCAATTGTAAGGTTTTTTTATCGATTTTTATCGGATTTTCAGATTTTCGATTAATTGATTAATGTTGCTGGGTTTATTGTTTTTCCATTTTTATAAACAGTAAAATGCAAATGAGGTCCTGTGCTAAGACCCGTACTACCCACTTCACCAATTTTTGTATTTGTGTAAACGAAATTGCCTTTTTTACAAGTAATTTTGCTCATATGACCGTACAAAGTTCTATAACCTGAATGATGCGAAATAATAACGTAATTTCCGTATGTCGCATTATATCCAGTTGCAACAACAACACCATCAAGGGCAGCATATATAGGAGTTCCTTGTGAAGCTGCCATGTCCATTCCACCATGAAATGAACGCTGACCTGTAAATGGAGAGTTTCGCCACCCATATGCGGATGACAACCAATATCTTGCACGTAAAGGTTTATGGAATAAATCGCCATTTATCTCTTGACGTGTAACCCAATCTAATTCTGCACCTGGCAAAAACATCGTTTCACCAGCCGACAATTCCTTGCCAGCAAATGAAATATTTACAGCAGCGCATTTTTGTGCGTCAATGCTATATTTTTCTGAAATTTGTTCAATTGTTTCGCCATCTTTTTTTACAGTATATAAAATACCTGGAAGAGATGGAATTTTTAGATACTGACCAACCTGAATTAACCTTGACTGTCGTATATTGTTTACACTAATTATTGTATCTTGCGTAATATTGTATTCATCAGCAATATAACTAATCATATCGCCTGGCTGAACACGATATGTTTGATAAAAAAGAGTTTCCTCTTCAGTTTTATCTTCTGGAGCTGTTTCTATTAATTCTTCCAAATTAATTTCATCATTCAAAATTGAAGAATTATCAGTTTCTTGTGAAAATTCTGGAACAGAAGACGTTTCTAGACCTCCAACTCCATTTGGTTTATTTGACTTATTTATAGAAAAAACAGCAAATATTGTTACAGATGCTATTACAAAAAGAGGAATTATGGAAAATGCAATTATCTTTTTTGCTGTTTTTTTCTTCATATTGTTATTATTAATTTGTTCTGAAAGTATAATATGATTCATTATTTAAATAAACTCCACTTTTTACTGTTTTTTGTTAATTCCAACAAGATAAGTTTCAAAAGATTCTGAGCGACATGCTTCTGGCTTAAATCCCTTTGCTGTTGTAA
>JAAZCS010000248.1 GCA_012513125.1 Treponema sp.
CAATTCTTGGCATGAAGCGTCGTGAAGTTACCCGAAAACTTGACGAAATAATTGCTTTTAGCGAAATCGAAGAACATATAGATACACCTGTAAAACGATATTCAAGTGGTATGTATGTGCGATTAGCTTTTGCAGTAGCGGCACACTTGGATAGTGAGATTTTGATTGCAGATGAAGTACTGGCTGTAGGAGATGCAGCATTTCAAAAGAAAGCTCTTGGAAAAATGAATGATTTAAGCTCAGGTCAAGGGCGAACGGTATTGTTTGTAAGTCATCAGATGAACCAAATTAAAAATCTTTGTAACAAAGGGATTGTTCTAGAAAAAGGACAAATAGTTCGACAAGATGATAATATCAATGAAAGTATAAATTGGTATTTATATGGTCAAAGTGAAGAATCTAAAAAAAATATAACCCATTGGAAAAATGATGGAACATACGGGAATGAATATTTTATACCAATAAATTTTAAAATCATTAATCCTGATGAAAATAAAAATATTGATAGAATAGATGCAAAAGACAAACTTGAAGTTCATCTTGAATTTGAAATCAAAACAGTTGCTGCTAACTTGTCATTTGAATTTTATCTTAAAGATTCTTCAGACACCATCATTTTTTCTTTTTCCCCGTTTTATAGTATCGAAAATTATAAACCAAATATTGGGAGAAATTATATTTACTGCGAAATACCACAAAATTTTCTAAATGATAAACTGTATTTTCTTGAATTACGAGCTAGTTTATTTTGTCAAGAATGTATATTAATTCCAGGTTATAACACCCCAACTTTACAATTTAAAATTGAAAATAAATTTTCTTTTAACCCATATATAAGAGAAAGTGAAGAAGCATTAGCTCCATTTATCTCTTTTTTTAATAAATATTGAGGACCTAATATGTATTCAATAATAGTTTTTTCAAAAGATAGACCATTGCAATTACATGCATATCTTGAAAGTTTACAACATTTTTCAGATGCTAAACTGGAAACTATATCTGTCTTGTATTGTAAAACACCAAATGTAAATTATGAAAAAGTTATCAACGCATTCCCACAAATACAATGGATAGAGGAAAACAATTTTTATACTAACTTGTTATCTTTAGTTTCAACGGCAAAAGATAAAATTTTATTTGGGTGCGATGATGTTGTTTTTACAGATCATTTTTCCATTGAGACAGCGAGTAGTGTTCTTGATACAAATGATCAGATTTTCGGCTTTAGTTTTAGGTTAGGTACAAATATTCAGCCTTTACCATATAAACATGCTGTTGTTGAAAATAATATTATTTGGAATTGGATGATTGCTGACACGAATCAATATAATTACCCGTGGGAATTAGATTGTACTTTATACAGAAAAACTGATATTGAACAAATGATTGCTAAATTAGGTAAACAAATAAATAACCCAAATTATTTTGAAGAATATTTTGCAGTATCGCCTTTGGACTATATAAATAAACCTTTAATGGCGTGTAGTAATAAAAAGAATAATGCTGTTGTTATCACTGTAAACAGAGTTCAAGAAACCCATAAAAATGCTGTTGATGAAAATTCCATTACCAATGTACACTACTTAAATAAAATCTATAATGAAAATGGTAATACCCTAGATATCTTAAAAATTTCGAAACTACCACGCAATATTATTCACGTTGATAGAACATATTTTATTTTAAGAAATAAAATAAAACAAATAAGAAATGAAAATAAATATATCAAAAAGTTAAAACAACTCATTAAAAATGTAAAATTTATTTTGAATCATTCTTTATCTGAATTAAATAAACAATCACCAAATGAAACAGCAAATACATATGAACTAATTCAACTAATAAAAGATACAAAATTACCTAAAATAAAAAATTCATTCGATACCATTGAAGAACTTTTAAATACAAATAAAAGCTTTTGTAGATTCGGGGATGGGGAAATAAGCTTAATTTATAATAATTCAATACCATTCCAAAAAAGTAATCACTTAATCGCTGCTAGGCTAAAAGAAATTATAAAAAGTAGTTCTGATTCTATTATGATTGGAATTGGATATTATTATTTTTATCCAGAAATATCTCTTTTCCACACATAAAAAAATGGATTCATAATTATATGGAAAAGCATGATTTAGAAATACTTAATTTATTAAACTTTGATAAACAATATTATGACACATTTTGTACACAACTTTACATGGCATTAAATAATATTGATTTTGAAGATTATTTTCAAAAAATACGTATGCTTTGGGATAATAAGGATATTACAATTATTTGTGGAGATAGAATATTCAATAATTTGAAATATAATATTTTTGATAATGCAAAATCTATAGAGTATCAATATTGTAGTTCAGAAGATGCATTTTACGAATATGAAGAAATTTTAGCTAAAGCAAAAAAAATTGAAAAGAACAAATTAATTTTTATTATATTAGGACCTACCGCAACAATTTTAGCATATGATTTAGCCAATTTAGGTTATAGAGCAATTGATTTTGGTCACATTGCAAAAGATTTTAATGCATACAAATGCAAAATTAATAATAACTTGATTGAAGATACCGTACGTTTCTTTGATCCAGATTAATCAAAGGAAATTTATGAACTATAGACTTATTCCTATGAACATTCATGGCGACGCCCGTGGAAAACTTGTATCTCTTGAATCCATGAAAAACATCCCTTTCGAATTCAAAAGAATGTATTATATGTTTGATACACTTCCCAATGAAGCAAGAGGGTTTCATGCACAAAAAGAATTGGAACAACTCATTATTGCGATGGATGGTGCATGTAAATTTATTCTTGATGATGGGAAAAATCGAGAAGAAATTTTATTAAATAGACCTGATGTTGCATTATACATTGGAAAAAATATGTGGCGCGAAATGCACGATTTTTCTTACGGTTGTAAACTAGTAGTTCTTGCTTCTGAATATTATAATGAAAATGAATATATCAGAAATTATGATGATTTTTTAAGGTCTTTAAAATAATGATTCATCCATTATCTGACGTTAAAGCTACTAATATTGGTGAAAAAACAAATATTTGGCAATTTTGTGTTGTTTTTTCAAAAGCCATAATAGGAGATAATTGCAATATTTGTGCTCAAGTCCTAATTGAAAACGATGTTAAAATTGGAAACAATGTAACTATAAAATCTGGGGTTCAAATTTGGGATGGAATAACCATTGAAGATAATGTATTTATAGGTCCTAACGTAACTTTTACAAACGATTTATTTCCAAGATCAAAAAAATATCCCGAAAAATTTGAACAAACACTTATAAAACATGGTGCTAGTATTGGTGCAAATGCTACAATTCTGGCAGGTATTACTATCGGTGAAAATGCAATGATTGGAGCAGGAAGTGTTGTTACAAAAGATGTCCCTGCAAATACTCTATGGTTTGGAAATCCTGCAAGATTCATAAGGAATATTTAACATGAACGTACCCTTTTTATCACTTAAAGATATTACAAATAAATATAGTACAGAAATACATAATGCAGTATCAAAAGTTATTGATTCTGGTTGGTATTTGCAAGGTTCTGCAAATGATACTTTTGAAAAAAACTATTCAGACTATATTGGTGTAAAACATACAATTGGTGTAGCAAATGGACTTGATGCTCTTGTTTGGATTCTTCGGGCATATATTGAACTCGGAATTATGAAACCTGGAGATGAAGTAATAGTTCCTGCAAATACATATATTGCATCAATATTAGCAATTACAGATAATGAATTAGTTCCTGTATTAATCGAACCTTCAATCAAAACCTATCAAATTGATGATTCTCTTATTGAAGAAAAAATAACTAATAAAACAAAAGCAATTATGATTGTTCACTTATATGGTCAATGTGCATATACAAAGAAAATTGATGACTTATGTAAGAAATATAACTTAAAACTTATAGAAGATAATGCACAAGCACACGGTTGCCTTTTTGATGGTAAAAAAACAGGTTCATTAGGCGACGCTGCTGGACATAGTTTTTATCCTGGAAAAAACTTAGGAGCATTGGGTGATGCAGGAGCAGTAACTACAAACGACGACTTATTAGCAAACACAATAAGATCACTAGCCAATTATGGTTCTTCAAAAAAATATGTTTTTAAGTATCAAGGTCGTAACAGTCGATTAGATGAAATACAAGCTGCTGTATTAGACGTAAAATTAAAGTACCTCGATGAAGATATAACTCTACGTAAAGAAATTGCAAAAAAATATATTAGTGGAATCACAAACCCTAACATTATTTTGCCAAATGTTTCAGATTGGAATTCTCATGTATTTCATATATTTACAATACGATGTAAAAATCGTGATGAATTACAAAAGTATTTAGAATCTAAAGGAATTGGAACAAATATTCATTATCCTATTCCACCACATAAACAAGAATGTTATAAGGAATGGAATAATTTGTCATTTCCAATAACAGAAAAAATACACCAAGAAGAGTTAAGTTTACCAATGAGCCCTACTTTAACAGATGAACAAATTCAATATGTAATTGAGGCAATTAATGAGTGGAAATAAACCTTTAGTATCTATAATAGTACCATCATATAACCATGAAAAATATATTGAATACTGCTTAAATAGTATAATTGCACAAACATATGACAATATAGAACTTTTTATAATTGACGATGCTTCAAAAGATAATTCATTTGAAGTTGCAAAAAAGCTCGAATCAAAATTAAAACAAAGATTTCCTAAAGTTTACCTTGAAAAACATGAAGAAAATCATGGACTTTGTAGAACACTAAATGAAACAATTCCTTTAACTAATGGAAAATATTTAGCAATTTTTGCTTCCGATGATTACATGTTCCCCGAACGAATTGAAAAACAAGTAATCGAAATGGAAAAACCTGAAAATACCAATGTGGCCTTTTGTCATAGTGGTTATGCAACAATGGATGAAAATAATGATTTAATATCTGGTCCTGTGGTATTACAACCAAATGAAGCTAATTGTACGAATAAAGATAAAATACTTAAAATTTTTAGAGATGGTAACTATTTATGTGCACCGACTTTCTTTTGGAACTCCATAATTTTGAAAACTATGTTACCTTATGATGAAGATGTAATTTTAGAAGATTTTTTCATGCAAATTAAAACATTTGAAAACGGATTTGCCAATATTTATATATATGATACATTAGTTCTATATCGTGTATTTTCTTTAAATACACTTAAAAGATATCCAGAAAAACACATTCTAAATTACTTAAAGATTCTATCAAGTTTTAAGAGATTTTGTGTTGATAATCTTATTTTAGCCGAATACTATTTAGCAATTCATAATTTTATTATGTTACATTTTCATACTTTTAATTATGAAAAATGGAAAACTGTTTTAGAAGAATTTAGCTTACCACAAGATTTATTGTGCAAAAAAAATAAAAAATTTTCTAAATCATATATAAAAGAAATAATTAAATTTTTTATTCCATATGGAATCATAAAGCTAAGGTATAAATTAACAAAGAAAAATGAAAATACTTCTTCTTAATGCTTTTGATACAGGTGGTGGAGCAGCACAAGCTGCTGTTCGGCTTGTAGAAGCACTTAATCAATATCACGTAAACGCAACTCTTGGTGTTATAGATAAAAAATCTTTATATCCATATGTAATTGAAATTCCAAAGAAAAAACAAAACAAAGCTTTATATTACATTAGATGCTTCTTCAATCTTTTTTTTCAAAGTCTTAGCATAATATTTGATTCTCCCCTAATCTTTCTACACCTGAAATTCAATACAACAAATAATATTTTACATTCAAAAAATAACAGCTCAATAATTGATATCAATTGGATTAATAAGAGTGACTTTGATGTAGTAAATCTACATTGGATTTGCGGAAATATGATTTCAATAAAAGATATTTCTCGCATCACAAAACCAATTGTTTGGACTCTTCATGACAGCTGGCCGTGCTGTGGAGCTGAGCATCATCAAAATTTACTGGAGAATGATAAAAGATATCAAACGGGATATTTTAGAAATAACAAGCCTAAAACAACAATAGGCCCTGATATTTGTCGCAAAGTATGGAATAAGAAAAGAAAATATCTTATGAATAAAAATATAACTTTTATTGCTCCTTCAAAATGGGAACAAGATACATTGAAATCAAGTTATCTTTTTAAAGACAAAGAATGTTTTTGTATTCCAAATATAATTGATCATGAAATATTTTATCAAAAAAACTCTAACCAGATACGAGCAATGTACAACATTCCACTAAATAAAAAAATCCTTGGTTTTGGTGCTGCCTGTGATATAAATGATCCCAAAGCTGTAAAAGGTAGTTACTATTCATTTGAAATGTTAAAAAAACTGAAAAACCCAGAGTCGTATTATCTAGTCATTTTTGGTCCTACTAATTCTGTTTTTGCACAAAATATTAATATACCCTTTCTTTCTACAGGATATATAGAAAATACAACAATTCTTTCTACCATCTATAATGCTTGCGATATTTTTATCTGTCCTTCCATAGTTGAAAACCTACCTTATACATGCCTTGAATCTATTTGCTGTGGTGTTCCAGTTGTAGCTTTTGATGTAGGTGGAAATTCAGATATCATTGAGCATAAAATAAACGGCTATCTGGCAAAACCATATGACACACAGGAACTTGCAAATGGTGTAAATTATTGCCTTGATAATCGTAAAGAGCTTTCAGAAAATTGTCTGCTAAAAGCTAAAAAAGATTTTGATACAGAGAAAACAATAGTCAAGTATATACAAACTTATGAAAGTGTTAGGAGGAAATAATATGACACTAACAATAATAACAATAAACCGCAACAACGCTGATGGCTTAAAGAAAACACTTGAAAGTGTAGCGGCTCAAAACTGCAAAGATTATGAACATATAATAGTTGATGGTGCATCAACTGATGAAAGCGTACAAATAATTAAAGATTATGTCGCAAGTGATGCAGGTAAAAATGTTTCATACTGGGTCAGTGAAAACGATACTGGTGTTTATAATGCTATGAACAAAGGTATAAAACATGCTAAAGGTGAATATTGTCTTTTTTTAAATAGCGGAGATTGGTTTATTAATAATAACGTTATAAGAAGAATAAGTAGTGCCGAGTATAATGATGATATTGTTTATTTTGATGCTATTGTAATTTGTAGAAACAAGAAGAGTAAACTAACCTATCCTGATAAAATAACTTCAATTTTCTTCTTTTCAAAAAATACATTAAATCATCAAAATGTTTTAATTAAGTCATCATTGCAAAAAAAATATTTGAATCGTCTATACTAATCTAGACAAAAAAGATAAGGGGTCGCAAAATAGAGATGGAGAAACAAAATGACAGAAAAGCGACAGAGAAGAACTTTCACGGAAGAGTTCAAAAAACAAATGGTTGCGCTGTACAAC
>JAAZCS010000249.1 GCA_012513125.1 Treponema sp.
CATTTACAGAAAGAATTGTTGCTGTTCTTTGATATGTGAAAGATGGAAAGCAATATTCAGTGAATGACGTGTGATTTAACGCTTCTGTTGAATGTACGTGACCACAAAGAACATCTTTTACGGAAGTAACTTTGAACAGTGAAATCAAGTTGTTTCTTTCTGTAGTATCTTGCAAACAGAATACAAAGTTTGAATACGAAAGAGGATAATGCATTAATACAACTTTTGGGTTTGTATCAAGATACATTAATGTTTTTAGTGTGTCGTATTGATCTGTTCCGAGTGTTCCAGATCCTGTGTCAATTCCGTACCAACTGAATGTTTTTGTTTTAAATCTATAGAATGATGTTCCAGGTTTGTTTGAGGCAACCCAATTGTCCCATCCAGAATTATACAAATCATGATTTCCAACTACATTAAATGTGGATAAACCATATTTTGATTCCAGTTTATCAGTGAATTCTTTGTAGGCAGTACATTCAGATGCGTATCCATGATCGGTTTGATCTCCTAAATGAATATAGAATTTTGGATAATTAGGATCTGTAGTAAGCATGCTGTCTAAATAATTGTACAGTTCAGTGATTGGAGGAATAGTTGAGGAATTTCCAATGTGAGTATCTGTTAAGACTAAAACTTTATACTGGTCAGGAAGAGATTGTGCTGTTGAAGAAAAGTCAACTTCCTTAAATGCAGGCGTTCTAGTTCTTGCACTAACAGAATTAGCATGGTAAAGCAAATTGTCAGTGCCATAATTGCAAGAGGATAATGTTAAAACAAAAAGAAGTGTCATAAAAGTTATTATTTTTTTCATATTCTCACCTTAACGAAAGTATTGATTTTTAATTCAGAAATAGATGGCGGTACTGTAAACATATCTACCATCTTTATTTTAATATCGGAACCAAATGACAAATTGTTTATTGCATTTATTTGAAAACCTGTTGTAAAGAATGGAGTTCCAAACAAAACATAATCATAGTAATTTGATGATTCAAAATTGAAATAAACATTTATCCAAGATGCTATCTGCCATAAAAAATGTAAATTAATTACAACAGAAGTGTTTTTGAGCGTTTCATTTTTTTTGATAAAAGAATAACTATTGTCAAGAATTGTAGCAATTTTTGCAAAATAACAAACTCGGCCATCAAATCTGAAAATGGGACCTTTATGCCAAGAAAAATATACGCCAGCTAAAATGTCATTTTCATATGAGGTGTTAAAATAATTGTAAAAGTGATAAGTAAATCCTGCTCCAATATTAACAATATTAAAAAAAGTTGGCGCGTAGACAGCTTCAGTAACCAAGTCAAAAGTTGATTTAGAAATTCTAACTCCAAGATTTGTATAAAGTTCATTCATTTTTGCCGTAACTGAGTTTGAGATACCAATATTTTCAAATTTTAAATCTTTTTTTATCGGAAAGTCGACATCAGTTCGTAGTTCAATTGAAGGCTTTTCAACTGTGAAAAAGTTTATTTGTGCAAAAATTTGATAACTTGCAATGAAAAGAAATGTCAATATAAATAATTTTTTCATCATATTTCTCCATCTATTAATTTATTTTATCTACCAGTTTCTCTTATTTGTCCATCTTGATATTCGCTATCTAGAATTCGTAAAAGAGAATCGTTTGTTAATTTATATTTTGAATAGAATACACAAATATGGCTATCACAAACCCAGTTTAGTAAAGTTCCGCTCTCGGGATTAATTATTTGCCAATCTCCACTATTTATTGTCAGCGAAACTATTTCTGGAGAAATTATTTCAATATCCATTTTGGGGTTGAATTTATTTAATGCTGTAAGCGAATACATATGCCAGCCGTCTTTCTTTTCAAAAGGAACAATTTTTCTGTCTGGATGAATTGATAAATCTTCAAGTCTTGCTTTTTTTGCATTTGGGTGCAGATTGTTTAGGTCAGTTAAAAACGAACTGTAGTTTTTCTGTCCTTCCAAATACATTTTTTCAATTTCATTAGAAGATAATTCATTGCCAAATTCGGCTGCTAATTGATATTTGCTGTCAGAAGCCCCACTTGCCGTTTTGTCTGCATCTGTTTTATTATAGAAGAAACCTGTTGTGTTTTCTCTATGGCTTACATTTTCTAGCTCGTCAATATACGGTTTTGCCTCTTCGCTTGTGATTTTTCCTTCAAGTGCGTCAATTGCTTTTCTGTATGCACGTGTAACCATGGCAACATAATAAACACTTTTCATTCGCCCTTCAATTTTTAGTGAATCAATGCCAGCAGCTTTCATATCAGCCAAATGTTACATCATTCGTAAATCTTTGCTAGAAAGAATAGCTGTAAAATCTTCGCCTTCAAAGACTGGAAAATATTCATCTGGGCGCTGATGCTCCCGTAAAAATAAATCTCCTGATTCAGCGAGTTTCTTTGCACCATTTGGTTTAGTAAGCACATCATATTCCCATCTGCAAGTGTGTGAGCAAAAACCGCTTTGAGCACTTCTTCCAGTTAAATAAGCACTCATCAAACATCTTCCAGCATAAGCTATGCACATTGCCCCGTGAACAAATGTTTCTATCTGCATGTCTGGGTTTGAATCTTTTATTCGTTTAATTTCATTAAGTGAAAGTTCTCGTCCTAAAACAATTCTTTTAAAACCAATTGATTTATACATGCGAACAGCTTCGCTATTAACACAACTAGCCTGTGTACTTAAATGAAGTTCTGCATTTGGAAAATTTTTTTGTAATAAAGGAACAATTCCAATATCTTGAGCAATAAACGCATCAATCGGATATAATTTAAAATAGTCGATATTTCGCTTTAGATTATCAATATCATTATCGTGGAAAGAAATATTTAACGCACAATGAAGTCTTTTGTTTGGATATTTGTTTTTTAGTTCAATTACTTTTTTATATTCATCTTCATAAAAATTATCAGCCTTAACACGTAATGAAAATTTCTTCAGCCCAATATAGGCTGCATCAGCTCCATATGCGTATGCGTATGAAAGTTTCTCAACATTTCCAGCTGGTGATAAAAGTTCCATCTTAAGCCTCTGAATTGATACTATGTTCTAGTTTTGGTCTATTTTGAATTTCAATTTGACCAATTTCGTTGTCTGTTACAACTTTACCAATTTTTTCAACTGCTAAATGTGATTCTGCTAAATAGTCTTCTGCCATTTGAAACATAAAGCACATGTTCTTCCAAACATCTAGTTCGCATTTGTTACCAATTGAAATCATTTTTTCTGTAAAGGATTTAGCGTCTTCAAGTAAAATCTCTTTTTCGCCCATTTGAATATAAAGTGGAGGAAAATCTACTAATTGTTCTTCAGTAGCCAAAAGTGGAGAAATAAAAGGACTGCTTGTATTTGTTTCATAAGTGTAAATCAAGCTACTTTTTCGTAAAATTTCATCACTCATAATCTCATCTGATTTCTTTTTTGCAGAAAGAATCGAAGATGTTGGAGAAATATCTAGCCATGGTGAAAGAAATATCACTTTTTTTATGCATTTCTTAAATCTTTCTCTTAAGTTAAAAAGAAAAGCACAAGCAATTGAAGCTCCAGCTCCATCTGCTGCGATAATAATTTCTGGTAATGATGAATGTCCTTCTTCTGAGTTCAAAGAGCAAGATATTTGTTCTTCTGTAAAAAGAGCTCTAAAAACTGACTGAATATCTTCTATTGCGGCAGGATATGGAAATGTTGGTGCCAATCTGTACTCAGGCACAACAACTCTGCTGAAAGTTTTATTTGCAATTGATGAACAAAAACTTCTCCACGCTAATTTTGAACCGCCGATAAATGATCCACCATGAATGTAGAGAGTAACTCTGTTTGAAGAATAAATTTCTGGCACCAAGATATCGCAATTGATATCTCCATATTTATATTCTGTGCATTCAACATTATTTGGCAAGAAAACCGTTTTGAATTCCATGTCAATGTTTTTTCTGAATATTTCTGGTGTTGTTTTTGAATTGAAAGCAAGAAGTTTAAGCCTTTTTACAGCTCCTTTTCTATCATTTTGAGTGGGCATATGCAAAGTATAGCAAAAAGAAGAAATATTTGCTACACTTAGTCAAATTCTAAAAGAAAAGAGTAAAAAATGCCAATTAAGATTCATTCAAATCTACCAGCTTGCAAAATCTTAGAAAAAGAAAATATCTTTGTTATGACAGAAAATCGTGCTGTCAGTCAGGATATTCGTCCTCTTAAAATTGCAATCGTAAATCTTATGCCAACAAAAGAAGTTACTGAAACTCAATTATTACGCTTATTGGGAAACACTCCGCTTCAAATTGAAATTTCCTTAATTAGAATGGAAGATCATAAATATAAAACAACTGGTCAGCAATATTTGGAAAAATTTTATATACCTTCAAGTGAGATTTATAAACAAAAATTCGACGGGATGATAATTACTGGTGCTCCAATTGAACAATTGGATTTTGAAAAAGTTGATTATTGGAACGAGCTTTGTTCAATTATGGATTACGCAAAAGATAATGTTTTTTCCACTTTATATGTTTGCTGGGGTGCTTTTGCAGGTTTATATCATCTGCACGGAATAAAAAAATACCCATTGGATAAAAAATTGTCTGGAGTTTTTATGAATGAACGGACTATTCCAAATGAACCTTTGCTGAGAGGTTTTGATGATACATTCCCCATTCCTCAGTCTCGTTACGCAACATTAAAAAAAGAAGATGTTTTGCAGAATGATAAGATTTCTATTCTTTCGCAATCAACAGAGGCTGGAGTTACATTATTAAAATCAAAGAATAATCGTGAAATATTTATGACAGGTCATCTTGAATACGATACCCTTACTCTTGCTGAAGAGTATTCGCGTGATATTGCAAAAGGAATGAATGTTCCGTTGCCAAAAAATTATTTTCCAACAGATGATGTAAAAAAAACACCTTCAAGTTATTGGCGTAGTACAGCCCATCTTTTCTATTCAAATTGGCTTAATTATTACGTTTATCAGGAAACTCCATTTTCATTTATATAAAGTGGCACATTGTGAAGTGAATTTCATTTCTGAGCCACTTTAATTAATTTACTTTTGGAATGCTTTTTCAATTATTTCCGGTGCTACTTTTGGAGTAAACAACGAAACAACAGGAACTACAACGAAAGGAACGAGAATTGCAATTGAAGCAGCAAGTGCAGAATTAGCAGGACCGAGTGCAATTGTAAGAATAATTGCTGTTCCGGCTCCAGAGAAAATGCCTGCATAAGAAGCTTCCTTTGTAATCTTTTTGGAATAAATGCCAAGCATATATGGTGCCAAGAAAGCTCCAGATAAAACTCCCCATGACAGTGACATTAATGTGACAATAAAACCAAGTTGAAGTTTTGATATAATATATGTTGCGATTATGAAAACTGCACTTAAAGTTCTCATTAAAATAAGTGAAGTTTTTTCGTTTATATCTTTGTGCAAATATCCTTTGTATAAATCTACTGTGATTGCCGATGCACTGACTAAAACTAAAGAAGCCAATGAAGACATTGAAGCAGATAAAACAAGTAACATTATAACTGCGATAAGAAATTCTGGAAGCTGTGTAGAAAGCAAAGTTGGAACAATCATATCGTAGTTGATTCCAACATTTGGAAGGCGTGGAACAGTATTTAAGTCAAAGAAAACATGACTTAGTGTTCCTGAAAAATAAGCACAAATACCAATTATCAATGCAAAAATAGTTGTAATAATTGTGGCTTTTGGAATAACTTTTTCATTCTTTATTGCATAGAATTTTTGAACCATTTGTGGAAGTCCCCATGAGCCAACACTTGTCATAAAAATGAGAGAAGCAACAGTTATCCATGAAGGTCTTTGTTCAAGCGGAACATGTTGTTGATAATTTGTATTGATTTGTGTAATTGCATTTGGTAATCCACCTGCTTTTGAAGTTAATACAATAAGCATTACTGTGGCTCCACCAAGCATTATAAAACCTTGAATAAAATCAGTGAGAGTTACAGCAAAATATCCACCTAAAACAAGGTAAATACCGGTAATAACAACCAAAATGATTAATGCGAAGTCAAAAGAAATCTTAAATGTGGATTCAAACAAATGTCCAAGTCCTTTGAAAATTGACGCAGAATAAGGTAATAAAAATACAAATATCAATACGGCTGAAATCATCTTTATGTGTTCGCTACCATATCTTGCCTCTAAGAATTCAGGCATTGTCATTGTGTTTAAATTTTGAGTCATTCTTCTAGTTCTTTTTGCAAGAATTAACCATGCTGCCAATGCTCCAAGAAGAGCGTTTCCTATACCAATTAAAACTGCCGAAAGTCCAAAACCCCAACCTTGTTTTCCTGCAAAACCAATAAAAACTGTTGCTGAAA
>JAAZCS010000250.1 GCA_012513125.1 Treponema sp.
TAACTAACTATTATCTAATAAGTATATTGATTTGTCACCGCTTAATAAAACCTATTTTTTCCAAAAATTATAAATTTTCATAAGCGTATTGTTCATTTATAAATAATTCAACAGCTTTTACACTGTTAAAATTTTTCATAATATTTTTTTTAAGAAGATCTATTCCTTCTTTTATTGACATTGAATTTGAATCCATTCTAATTAAATCGTCTGTGATATTTAAATAAAGAATTCCATTTCTTAAGAAACAAGATTTTATTTTTGTTCCTGAAGAAAAAATCAATTTTGTTCTTTCTATTGTAGAACCAAGTAAAAGTTCATCAATATAAAGTTCTATATCACCTTGAATTGAATCTTTTTCCAATAAACGTCGTTCAACAACTAATTTTTGATTCGTTTCTGATGGAAAAATAAAAATTCTTCTTTCTTTATTTTTTACAGAACAAAAAATTACTGATATTAGAAAAGATATTACAATTACTGATAATATTATAAAATATGGAATATGTTTTTTATTAAATATGTTCTTGTTCATTATTTTACCGATGTAAATCCTCTGGAACGTTCAAAATGAGTTATAAACGCAACTATTCCATTATATATTCCAAGAGTAGCTTTTTTCAAGTATTTATCACTCATTAAATTCATTGCTTCATCATAATTTGTTAAAAATCCCAATTCAATTAATACACTTGGCATATTCGCATTTTTTACAACAAACCATTCTTCCGCTTTTATACCGCGTGCTTTTGATTGATTTCCAATTTGAGCTTTCAAGCCATCCATAATAAAGTTTGCAATCATTACACTTTCAGTTGTATATTCTTCTTCCATCATAGAATTTAATATTGAAAAAAGAGACTTATCATTTTCTGAATTTGATTTATCAAGAACAGTTCTTCTGTATCCAGGCGATAAATACCAAACTTCATATCCTGAAGCAGTACTATTTAATGATGAATTAACATGAATCGAAATATATAAAGCAGCTTCATTTTCACCAACTTTTAGAGTATTTGCAATATCTGTTCTTTCTGATAACGATAAGAAAACATCTGTTTCTCTTGTCATCACAATTTTCTTTTCGGGATAAGAGGTTTTTAACTTTTCCTTTAACATATTTGCAACATTTAATGTTATATCTTTTTCTCTTATAGAAACATCTTTTCCGTTAATTTTATATGTTCTTAATGCACCAGGATCTTTTCCGCCATGACCAGCATCAATCAGAATTGCACCTACTTTAAAAGAGGATGTGCCATCTGTCTTGAATAATTCATTCACTTTATCCATGAATTTTTTAGTAACAAACACTTCATTGTTTTGAATTTCTGGTTCATCAACCATAATCAATAGCATTGAGTCAAGTAACGCAATTTTTTCACCTTTTCTAAATGAAAGCTGATGTCCGTTTTTTTCTAGTAATCCTGTTTCTGATAATGAATCCCAGTACAAGACTATCCCATTTTTAGCAGATTCACTAATTAGTGATAGAGTTTCTGAAATGAGATAAAAAGGTAAAAATAGTAATAATATAAAAACAACGCTCTTTTTCAATTGAATTATTTTCCTATTTGGCTATCAGAATAATAAACAGCACCTTGGATTCCACCTTTTATTAAGGCTTTCCAAAATTCTTTTCTATTCATTGACGGATGAATCTTTCGTAGAACGTCAAATTTTCTTGCAGTTTCTTTTATGGTGTTATAATTCCAATCAATCAATGAAGAAATGTCTTTAGTTTGTAGAAAATCAGGTATTTCTCCAAAAATCGATTTGTTTTCAGCAATATTTCCTGATAGAACTTCAACTTTTTCTGAAGAAATTCCATTAAATGCAGAAGGTGGAAAATCTTTTTCAAAATAATTATTTTTACTTTGAAGAAAATCATCTGTTTTTTTGTTATTTGGATAAAGGGAAATGAATATATCAGAAACTGCACTTTGAGCTGTTTTTACTGCGACATCCCTACTTTTGCTTAAAGAAATAATATTTCCGCATTTTTCTACATTGTTTCTTGGAAAATCAACTTCAGAATCAATTTTAACAAGACATCTTGGCAAAATATTTTGAACAGCCTTATCGGTGAAATCTTCAATATTTTCGATATATTTTACAGTTCCTGGAATTGAAATCCAAGCTCTTTCTGCACTTGTTTTATTGCATATAACTTCGAATAAATCAAAAGGAGGCTTTGAATTTTTACTGTTACCACAACATTCATAATCAACAGGAATTCGTTTTTCTATGAGTTCACAAGGAATCATTCCGCAAGAAATTTTCACAGCTTGTTCAGTTAAATTCAAATCTGATGCATATGGATAAGTCCATCCTGACATATAGCCACCAGATAATCTTCCAGCTATTTCGCCAATCATCGGACCTTTTTTTGTATATTTTATATCTGCTTTTGCGGCTCCCGACGACAATCCCAAAGATTTTACACCTTGTGCAAAAACTGAAATCAACTCATCATGTGTTTTTTTATCTAAAACAGCCGGCATTGTATGTCCCATTTCAATAAAATAAGGAGGATAATAAATGTGACGTTCAGCAAAGCCAGTTATTGTCATAGTTCCATTGTAAATTAATGATTCTATAGAATATTCCGCTCCTTCCATATATTCCTCAATTATTATGTTACCTGACCTTGAAGATTTCATTGCTTTTTCAATTGAATCAATAACCTCATCTTCTGACCTAATCATTCTACAACCACGAGCA
>JAAZCS010000251.1 GCA_012513125.1 Treponema sp.
CTTCTTGTGTGTCAGCGAGCAATTCTACTTTTACTATCTCATAAGGATGAGTGTCAGCAATTTTTGAAATTATTTTGTGTCTCATTTTTTATTCGCTTATATCTTTATCACCACCGCCCCAGTCCGCATTAGAATTATAGGCATCATATACATTCCAAACCCATACAATGAATGGTGCTATAAATGTCCACCAGAGGAAAAATCCAACAAGTCCGCCAATTACCCAAATTCCAATAGCTTTCATTATATGTCCTTTGATTAGTTGTCCTACGCCTGGCACAAAAAATGAAATCAAAGTAGGAACACCATGTTTTTGTGTGCTTACAGGCTTCTTTTCTGTTGGTATAACTGGTTTCTTAGTTTTCTCTATTTCGTAATTGAGTTTAATCTCTTTAAAAAAGTCCTTAACTTCCCAAAGTTTTCCTTTCTTAATATCGAACTCAATTTTATTCCCATCAGTCAAGTCAAATGTCAATTTTCCACTACTTTCAGTTGACTCAGCAAGTACGACTTGTTTGATTTCATTTTTCGCAACTGGAAATGGATGTGTTTTTATTCCACCAAAACCCCTCGCTATTTTGAAAAGAAGTCCTTTCGGATATTTTTCAAGATGAATTACTGCATCTATTTCCTTGAGCGTCTTTCCATCAAGTATCTCATCAAATACAGCAATTCCACTCACATAGTCCAATTTCGCTGCAAGGACTTGTTGGTCATCAATCCACATTTTTTTCCCAATTTTTTCTCGGATTTGGTCTTTTGTCACTGTTAATGTTGTCATATTCTGTCTTTTTTAAAATGTGTGGTAACATACTAATTTATGAAACAAATATAAAGCATTTGAAAATATTAACCAAAAAAATACAGCAAAATATCGAAAATAGAATTTTAGATACAAGTTATCTATTCTGCTGATTTCCATGTAATATTTTTGGTGAACGTTGGTGTTTCTGAATTATCTTCGTAATATTCGATTGTAGCGCTACCTGATGATTCCAAATTTATTAACATACTCATTAATGCATTTTGTCTTTGTGAATTTACTGTAAATCCATTTGGATACTCATCTATTATTTCCCAACCTGTATTTATACTTCCAATACTGACGTTTGAACCAATAAATTTAATTTTAAGTGTTTTATATAATGGAGTAATTGCAGCTACAGTATATGGATTTGCTTGAAAAGTTGTGTTTGAGGGTACTAAAATATTTTGGGTTTCAGAATCTGGAGCTATTGTAGGGTCGGGAGAAGCAGTTAAAGGATAGGTAAAGTCAGTGTAAATATTACTGCAATGTTTTTCTTGAAATACATAAATATATTTTTCAAAATTAGGAATTACAAGGTTTTGTCCAAGTTCTAAATATCTTTGTTCAATATTTCTACGAATATCAATAAGATGTAATTGTGAAATATTGTGAAGTAATGTATCGATAATTTTTGTTTGAGAAATTATACCATCTGGAGCAAAGTCGGCAGAAATATCTGCAAGAAGTTGAGTTAACTCTGCTGTTAGAGTTGGTTTTTGATTTAAAAACTTAGTATATCTTTGTAAGATTACAGAGAACGACAAAAGGGCTGCGTTATAATCTTCGTTTGATGAAATGTCTAATTCTTCAAAGTCCACATTAAATGTATTTGTTATGCCTAAAAAAGCTAAAAACTCAGATTTAGCTTGTGTGTTGGCATCTTCAAAACTCATTCCAGTAGAAACTAAATTTTCAATTCTAGCTTTTATCAAATGAGTTAAAACATTTATGTTTACAGATTCATTGGAACTTAAATCTGTAATTGCTTGTAAAGACAGTGGAGCACTAGATAATTCTCCATAAATTTCGCTAAAATAATATCCATTTGCTGTAAGTAAAGCAAAATTTGAATTTAATTCAATATTGTTTAAATTGAAACTACCATCATTCGCAACAATTGTAGTCGTATATGATTTTCCTTTTTGTGCAAGGTCTGAGTTCAATTCGTTAAGAGTTATATTTGTTCCTGTAACGAATGGACCTTTTTGTGCCTTACCCTTAAGTGTTGAAATATTTAACTTATCTTTATCACAAGATGTTAATAATAATCCGAGGATTACTACAAATAATAAAATGCTAATTTTTTCATATTCTGATATGTTTTTTGTTGTTTGTTAACGATTTGTAGTTTGTAATAAAATAAGAAAACATGGAGTTTTTCGAAAGATTTATTTGTTCTCAAAAACAAAAGTTGCTAAGAAAAATAAATCTTATGTGAATTAACATTCACCCCATGTTTTCTTAAATATTTTTATGTACTAGTCTTGTTTTGCACCTGCAGGACCAACGTATTGTGCACTACCTAAGCCTAATATTGGTATAAAGATTATAGAAAATAACAATAAACCAACTGTAAATCCTTCAGTTTTACCAAAGCTTTTTGACAATAAGTTAGTTGCCCATATGCCAAATACAATATTTACTATTGGAATAAAGAACAATAATAACCACCACCATGGTTTTCCAATAATTTCCAACATAACAATGTAATTGTAGATTGGAATTAAGCATGCCCAACCAGGTTTGTTTGCTTTTGTAAAAATCTTCCATAATGAAGCAATCAATAAAACAAAGATTGCTAAATAAAAAATAATAAGAATTACCATAATAATAATGTTTAATTTTCCTACTCGTAAGGCTTTTCGGATTTCGCCCCGTTTTTTTAGGTGGGCTCTGGCTCCACTATGAATTTTAAAATAATGTTTTGTTGTCACTTTGGGTGGTCAGCCCTTTAATTTTCAAAAACCGTTTTTTATTTAAATTGCTCATAAATTTTGAAACAAATATAAGGTATTTGAAAATATTAACCAAATAAAATTTGTTTATTATTATACGAATTGCGAATTAACCAA
>JAAZCS010000252.1 GCA_012513125.1 Treponema sp.
TACATAACTTTCGGCTTTTTCAAATTCTTTAATTTTTAGAATTTTATTCTGCCAGTAAGAAGCTTCGCTTTTTGTTGTGTATGGACCAATTCTAACTCTGTAGTACAATTTATTACCATCTCCATTGTATGTAAAAATATCAGATGGAATTTTATTGTCAGAAAGAATGGATCTTGCTCCTTCTGCTGATTTTTTGTTGCTATACGAAGCAATTTGAACCCAAAATTTTGTGACAGTTTTTGGTGCTTCAACTTTTGGTGTTTCTATTTTTGCAACAACAGTTTGTTTAACAGGCTCTGCTGTTTTTATTGACTGTTTTATTTCCGTATTTGTTTCAGCTTTTGTTGTAACTTCAGTTTTTTTAGTGTTGCTTTCTGTCTGTTTTATTTCAGAAGTTTGAGTTGAAGGAGTCAAATTATTTGGAATATTCACTGTGATGTTGATGTTTTGTGGAAGAGTTGTGCTGTCCGCTTTTTCCGAAATCTTTGAATTATTCAAATCAATTGTAGTTGAATCATTTTCTTTGTTTTTTGCTAAATCATAAACTGTTGTGTTATCAGAAATTAAATAAACTTCTTCAGCTTTTGTGATATCTACTCCTGTGTGTGGAATATCTTGTGGAGGAAGAATGGCATTATCATTAAAATGATTATCATTTAATTCAATAGAAGGTTTTACCCAGCCATTGCTATTGTTTTTTTCTATTGGATAAACACTTGTTACAGAAGTTTTTGAACGTGAAAATGGATTATAAATAATCATAGCTGCACCAATAACAACTAAAAGAAATGCTCCAGCTGCGGCTACAGCCCATAAAATTTTTTTCTGTTCCATAAATAAATCCTTATTGAAAATATCGGTTGTACAAAATAATCCTTTAGGAAAATTTACTTGTTTTTGACTATTTCAATGGGAATATCAGTTTTTTTATATTCTGAAAGAAGATTTTTCTGTGCAAAAAAACGTTGTAATATCAAAGATGGTTTCATTTTATCTCTTTTATATGCTCTTTTGAATCTTGTGAAGAATGGAGCTGTTACAAAAAGTATTCTAGTGCATTTTGATAAAACTTCGGGCGTTTTGTATAAGACTGTTGCGTTGATTATAATTTTTTTTGATTTATTGTTTTGCAAAAACTCCATAATGAAAGATGTGATTATGGGATAAACAATATTTTCTTGCAGTTTTAAGTATTTTTTGTTAGAAAAAATGAGTTTCCCTAAATTGCGTCTGTTTATTGACCCGTCGGTGTTTTTTATATTTATCTTCTTTTTATTGGCAAAAGGTTCAAATGTAGAAAGAATTTTGTCTGTAGATTGTTCAATTGCTTTGTGAACAAGAATGTCTGCATCAATGCTAATCCAACCATCTTTTTCCATTTGTGAGCAAATATAGTTCTTGCCCGATGCCATAGGACCTGTTACACAAATAATCTCTGGTTTGTTATCCATTAGTGGAATTCTCCCCAGTTTTTGCCGTATTCAATCGAAACTTTTAGTGGAATATCTAGTTTTACAGAGTTTTCCATTTTATTTTTTAGTAGAAGAATAGTTTTGTCTATTTCTTCTTGATTATCAGGGCATTCTAGAATTAATTCGTCATGAACTTGCAATAAAAGTTTTGCATTCGATTTTGTATTCTTTAATTCATCACTAACATCAATCATTGCCTTTTTTACAATATCAGCTGCAGAACCTTGAATTGGGGTGTTTATTGCGATTCTCTCTGCGGCGGCACGTTCTGTCTTGTTTTTTGTATTTATGTAAGTAATCTTTCTTTTTCGCCCCATAATTGTCTGCACATAACCAGTTTTTTCTGCGTTGATAATAATTTCATTCATAAAATCTTTTATTGATTTATATGTTTCAAAATAGGAATTAATAAATTGAGAGGCCTGTGTGCGTGAAATCTCCAAATCTTTGGCAAGCCTAAATGCACTCATTCCGTAAATTACACCAAAATTGATTGTTTTTGCTGTTCGTCTCATTTCTGAAGTAACTTCTTCGGGTTTCACACCAAAAATAAGTGCTGCTGTAGCTTTATGAACATCAATTCCATTTAAAAAAGCGTCACCCATGTTCTTATCTTTTGACAGATTTGCAAGAACAACTAATTCAATTTGTGAATAATCGGCGGAAATCAGTACTTTTCTTTTTTCTGCGGTAAAAGCAGTTCTTATTCGTCTTCCAGATTCGTTTCTGACTGGAATATTTTGCAAGTTAGGTTCCCTGCATGAAAGTCTGCCTGTTGCAGTTCCAGTTTGAATGAAATCAGGATGGATTCTTGAATGTATGTCAGTCATTTTGGGTAATGTTTGAACATATGTTGACTGAAGTTTTGCCAATTCTCGATATTCAAGAATCATTTTTGGAACTGGATTAACGTATGAAAGGTTTTCTAAAACCGAAGTGTCTGTAGAATAGCCTGTTTTTGTCTTTTTTTCGGGAGTTAGTTTTAATTCTGTGAAAAGAACTTCTTGAAGTTGCTTTGTGGAAGCAATATTGAATTCATGACCAACTGTAGAATAAATTTTTTGTTCTATTTCGGAAAGTTTTTCTGTTAATTCCTTGTCGTAAGATAGAAGTTCACTTGATTCTAAATGTATTCCTTCAATTTCCATTGAACATAAAATAGGAAGTAATTTCATTTCAATGTTGTAAAATAGTTCAGAAAGATTGTTTTGTGACAATTCAGTTTCTAATTTCTGCCATAATTGAAATGTAAAATCTGCATCTTCTGCTGCATATGGAATTGCTTTTTCTAAAGGGACATCAGCGAAAGTTTGATTTTTTTGAACAATTTCATCAAATTCAATTCCTACTAAGCCCAGTTTTAGTTCTGATAGTTTTTCTAGCGAAAATGAAGATCTGTTCAAACTTTCTGGATTTAGAACCCAAGCTGCTATCATTGTGTCGATAATTTCGCATTTCGCTTTTGAAATAAAATCATATCCGTTGGAAACAAGTATTTTGATGTCAAATTTTGCGTTGTGAAAAATTAATTTTACATCAGGATTTTCAAAGATTTTTGATAAAGAGATAAAAGCGTCTTCTTTTTTGATTCCTCCGCTTTCA
>JAAZCS010000253.1 GCA_012513125.1 Treponema sp.
AACTTGAGCTGACAACATTAAAATACCAGGCAATCCAGTTACGTGGTCAGCATGGGTATGCGACACAAAGATTGCATTTATTTTTTTCCATTTTAGATTCAATCTTCTAAGACTGACTTGAGTTCCCTCTCCACCATCAAATAAAAAAAGATCACCATCCCGTCTTAGTAAAACTGACGTCAAATGCCTATAAGGTAAAGGCATCATGCCACCACAACCTAAAATAAAAGCTTCCATATTCATAAGACATTTATAATACAAACTATTTGATTTTCTGTAAATAATGTGAAAAATATAATTTTAGAGGTTTATTTTTCTCCAAAATTTTCTTTTTTAATTAATCGAATGAAGCAAAAAAGCATAATTAAAAAGGCGGCTAACCAAGAAATCGGATATGAAAGATAAATAATTTCAATTGTGTGAAATCTTTCAATCTGGAATATTGATATTAACCACATAATTCTAAATGCACAGACGCTAAGCATTGTTATTATTACAGGTAGAAGTGAATGCCCTATTCCGCGTAAACTGTTTGCTATTGTGTCCATTATTCCACATAAAGCATAAGTCGAACAAATAATTAAGAGTCTTCTTTCGCCAATTTGAATTACATCTATGCTATTTGAATAAATTCCTAACAGTTTATTGGAATATAGTATAACTAAAAATCCGAGAGCTTCACCTAAAACTAAAACTGTAATTATTGATTCAAGCACGACTTTCTTGATTCTTTTTATATTTTTAGAACCCATATTCTGAGATACAAAAGTTAATGTTCCTTGAGCAATTCCATTCATTGATGTATAAACAAAACCTTCAATATTTACCGCAGAAGAATTTCCAGCAATTACAACAGAACCAAAAGTATTTATTGATGATTGAATAATTACATTTGAAAGAGAAAACATAATTCCTTGGAAACCAGCTGGAACACCAATTTTTACGATTCTTCTGAAAACTTCCCTATCAATTTTAAGTTCTTTTAATTCAAGTTTGAAATCATCATTTTCTGTAAAAAGCAGATATATAATAAGAAAAGCTGCAAGAGATTGTGATATTACTGTGGCTAACGCAACACCTTCAACATTCATATTAAATTTAATTACAAACAATAAATTTAGTAATACATTAACAATTCCTGATAATAAAAGAATATAAAATGGTCTTTGTGTATCACCCTTTGCCCTTAATAAAGCACTTCCAAAATTGTAAATCATTGTAACAGTTATTCCAGCAAAATAAATTCGTAAATATTTGACTGCTAAATCTAACACTTCTGAAGGAGCTTGCATTAAAAGAAGAATTCTTTTTGCAAAAATGATACCAACTAAAGTTAATATGATTCCACTGTATACGCTTAAAACGATTGATGTGTGAACTGTTTTTTTTAGGTATTTTTTATTTCCTGCACCAAAATAGTTTGCAGCGACAACATTTGATCCAATTGATAAACCTACAAAAATGTTTACGAGTAAATTAATTAGAGAACTTGTTGTTCCCACAGCTGCAAGAGAATTATCACCGGCAAATCTGCCAACAACAACAATATCAGCTGCATTAAAAAAAAGTTGCAAAATGCTTGATAAAACCAAAGGTATAGAAAATTTCAATAGCTTTGGAAAAATTGAACCTGTTGTCATATCAATTTTATTTGTTGTTTTAGTTTGTATAA
>JAAZCS010000254.1 GCA_012513125.1 Treponema sp.
ATTTTCGTCATATTGCAAAATCAACAAATCATAATTGATTCGCTTTACAGGAACATCACATATTGAAATTTGACTTAACAATTCTTCATATTCCTTTTGAGATCCTTTAAAACAAATAGTTGATTTTCCTTCCATCACTTGAATATTATCCAAATCAAATGATTTCGGAATAATTTTCAAAAAATCTTCAGTTTTAATGTATTGCAAATCAATTGAATACGTTTTCTGATTAATATCAATCTTTTTTATCAGAAGTTGAATATCTTCTAATTCATTCATAGAAGCTTTACACAAAAATGAATACTTATCCGGAGATATCAAAAACTCAATATCTTTGTATTTTTTTTGAATTACAGGCAATAAATTGGCAGCTTTTGAATAATTTAATTTGATATCTGTCCAAAATCTTTCATCTTTCAATATTGAATCACGAGAATTTACATCTAAAGAAATATAGTAAATATTTTCAATCAATATCACCTTAAATCCATTTTGCACACATAGTTTTGATAATACAACATCAAATGATTTATCCGAAAAAGAACACCTTGGAACAACAGAATCATTTTTATACAAAAAGCAAAATTGCCTTTCTCCACCATATTTAACAAATAAATTTTCAATTAACGATACAAAACTGCAATTCTTAGCATCTACAGAAAAACCATTTTTTTCATTCCAATCAACATTCATGCTACCATTAAAAACACTTTCTTTATTTTGAACACTAATTCTGGCAAAATGATACCCATTTTTATTTTTCAACACCTCATATCCTGCTAACCGTAAACATATGCTATCAAGGATTTCTTCTAAGGATAAATTCTTTAAATGTATTGAAATTTCAACTGCAGGAAGAGAATCAAAAGTTATTACTTGATTAATCCGTTCTGAAATTTTTTCCAATATTTGATGTGGAAATAAATTATAAGCATCTACCGAAAAATTCTTATCATTTTCTTCTATACTAAAGCGACTAACTGTCCATAAACCATCTGTTTTCTTTACAAATAATCTTGAATTTTTCATAAAAGAATCAAACGCTTTATCTATTTCATTTCCATAAAATTTCAAACTAGCTTTGCCACAAACTGTATCATCCGCAACAATTGAAATTCCTGTATCAAGTGAAATTGCATAAATAATATCTTTTATTTCACAATCAGAAAAATCCCAACTATAAAAGCTTTCTTCACAAAACAGGAAATTTGTCCACAAAAGAACGACATAAATTATCATTCTTCTGAAAAAGTTTAAATTTATATATTTTAGGCTCATACCTTAATATTGTCCTTTTTGTTCTTTTTCGGAATTTTTATATTGTATTGATTTTCTATTTTTGTTATTATCTTTAATGCTTGGAAGTCTTTTTGAGCTTATTTCATTTTTGGAGGTGTCATTTATGGACAGCGGTAGTAGTTGCTCCGGATATCATTCGTGCATTCATGAATTAAAAATCAACCTCCTTAAGCAATTCTAATTCTTTTGTTTTCTTTTGGAGGATACTAAATCATCAAAGGAAAATAATTATGATTAATTACTGGCAGCAAATCAACGGTCAATTTAAAAAAATAAAAAAAGCGGATTTAGATCAGAAACAACCAATTTGGGTAGATGCTCGTCTTGTTACAAGAGATGAAACAAATTCCTTACAAGAGGAATTCACTATAGAACAAGATGATATTCTTGATATTCTTGACCCAGATGAACTTTCCCGAATAGAAGAAGGCGAAGGCTACATTCTTACAATTGTACGAGTTCCTGTCTATGAACCGGGAATAGACACGCCATATTATACTGTTCCAATCGGAATTATTATAAAAAAGAACATTATTATCACTTTATGCTGGACAGATAGCGAAGTTTTACGGGACTTTTGCTCAAATAGAATTAGAAACATTAGATTGTCGGATTTTCCATCCTTTATTGTTCAGATAATTAACCGAGCTAACTTAAACTTTCTTAGATATCTAAAAGAAATAAATCGACGTTCAAGCGGAATTCAAAATGAAATGCGTCTTGAAATTGAAAATAAAGAAATCATCCAAATGCTGAGTTTAGAAAAATCTCTTGTTTATTTCACAACTTCTCTTAAAAGCAACCAACTTCTTTTGGAAAAGATGAACAACACAAAGTTGATTCAATTTGATGAAGAAGATTTTGATTTTGTTGAAGGTGTCAAAATTGACAACAGACAGGCGATAGAGATGGCCGACACTTATTCAAACATTCTTTTTGGCGTAATGGATGCCTATTCTTCTATTATCTCAAACAATTTGAACGTTGTTATGAAAAAACTTGCAATAATTAACGTTGTTATGATGGTTCCAACTTTTATAACAAGTTTTTTTGGCATGAATTTTCCTCTTCCTTTTGAAAGACTTGGACGCTATGCAACAATCGTGATATCGTTGCTTTGTCTCGCTTCAGTTTTTATAGCAAACTGGATTTTAAATATTAACAAAAAGACAAATTACGAGCAGAAATTGACACGAGCTCAAAGAATAAAGCTTAGAAATCAAAAAAGAGAGCTTAAGAAGCAAGAAAAACTATTGATGAAAAGATAATTCTTTTATGTTATAATACTTCTTATGAAGAAATTCGCATTTATTCTTTTTTCTCTTTTTATTGCAACAAACTCATTTTTATTTGCAGAAACAAGTTTTAAACATTTAAATTTTGTTTATTTTTCAAACAATCTGACATACACTCAAGGTGAAGATACACAATCTTACACTTCAACAAGAACTCTTTCTCCGTTTTATATAAATAAATATGAAACGACATACGGAATATGGTATCAAACAAAAAAACAGGCCGAAAAAATTGGATACAACTTTCAAAATCCAGGACAAGGTGGCTCAAACGGCAAACGAGACGACGTTCCTGACGAAAATACACAAACTCAACCAGTAACAATGATTAGCTGGTACGATGCTATCGTCTGGTGCAATGCTCTTAGCGAATTAAAAAACAGAACACCTTGCTACACCTATAAAGGCGAAATTCTACGCGATTCATCAGACACAGCATCTCTAGATCTTTCTGAATGCAATTGGAATGCAAATGGCTTTAGACTTCCCTCTGAAGCAGAATGGGAATATGCGGCCAGAAAAACTAAATCAGGTTTTCAAAAAGGAAATCAAATTAGTGGTCAAAATCAAAACGATTCAAATATTTATGCTTGGGATTCAGAAAATGCAGGTTCATCAAGAACTGTTGGAACATCAGGAACACTTTTTAGCCCTGATTTCATATCTGATCCCGCAAGCGGAAATTCAAACAACGCTGGCATCTTTGATATGAGCGGAAATGTTTTAGAGTTTTGCTGGGATTGGTTTGAAAATTATTCAAAAGAAAATCCCTATGGACCTTCTATTGGCTATGAACGCGTAAGCCGAGGTGGAAGCTATTCTATTTATACTCCATTTTTATTTAATGGAGACCGCTATAGTTTTGATCCAAACGAATGTTATGACTATTTTGGTTTCAGGATTTGCACTTCTTCTAAATAAAAAAACACTGATTTTTGTACCTCATTTTGAAGTTCACCAACCAGTATTTTTTAGTTCAATATTGTAAAATATAAAAAATTTTTATATCAGACTTTTTTATTCACTTAAATTGTGAATTTCGGCCTTTGTAACTTTACCATCATTTACTTCAAGAATTCCATAACGACCTTCTGCCAAAGCTCCAGGATTCATTAAAAC
>JAAZCS010000255.1 GCA_012513125.1 Treponema sp.
GTGCATACTGTATTATAGAATAAAGTTTCATTTTAGACTTGTCAATTAGAACAAAAATACATATATTTAATAATAATAATCTGAAAATATAGGAAAAAATTATGATACTAGATAAAGTACTCACTTTCTTTTTTGGTACACAAAATGATAGAGATGTTAAAAGCTTAAAACCAATTTTACTAAAAGTTAACGAAAAAGAGGATTGGGCAAAATCGCTAAAACCAGAAGAATTTATTGAGCAGACAAAGAGATTTAGAGAAGAATTCAATAATGGAAAATCACTAGATGATATTTTACCAGAAGCATTTGCACTTGCAAGAGAAGCTGCTTTTAGAGTTAGAAATGAAAGAGCCTTTGATGTGCAAATTATGGGTGCCATTGTCTTGCATGAAGGCAAAATTACAGAAATGAAAACTGGTGAAGGTAAAACGCTTGTTGCAGTTATTGCTGCTTATTTGAACAGTTTAACTGGAAAAGGTGTTCACATTGTTACTGTAAATGACTATCTTGCAGAACGTGATGCCAATACAATGCGTCCTGTTTTCGCTTACCTTGGTCAGACTGTAGGTTCAATTCTTTCAAACATGGATAACGACGCCCGAAAAAAGGCATACGGATGCGATATAACTTACGGAACAAACAATGAATTTGGATTTGACTACTTGCGTGACAATATGCAAGTAGACTTGAAATCAAAAGTTCAAAGAGATTTTAGTTACTGTATAGTTGATGAAATAGACTCTATTCTTATTGATGAAGCAAGAACTCCACTAATTATTTCTGGAGCAGGAGAAGATGACACATATAAATATCATGAAGTAGACAAATACGTTGACGAATTAGTTGAAGTAGAAAAAGATCCAAAAACAGGTGAATATCCTGATGAAACAATGATGGAAAGTGAAGAGCGAAAAAACTTAAAAGGTGATTACACGATTGATGAAAAGTCAAAAAGAGTTTCTTTCACTGATAAAGGTATGAATCACATAGATGACATTCTTCATCAGCACAATCTTATCACTGGAGCTTTAGTTGACGAACAGAATTTTGAATATGTGCATTATTTTACACAAGCATTACGCTCACACAGGTTATTCAAGAATAATGTTGATTATATAATTAGAGATGGTCAAGTTCAAATCGTTGATGAATTTACAGGTCGTGTACTCGAAGGAAGACGTTACAGCGATGGACTTCATCAAGCAATAGAAGCAAAAGAACATATTCGCATTGCTCAAAGAAATAGAACAATGGCAACTATTACATTCCAAAACTTTTTCAGAATGTACGACAAATTATCTGGTATGACAGGTACTGCAGCTACTGAAGCTGTAGAATTCAATAAAATTTACAAACTTGATGTAGTATCAATTCCTACAAATATGCCAGTTGCTCGTATTGATGAAAATGATGTTGTATATCTAAATGAAGAAGAAAAATGGGAAGCTATTGCAAAAGAAATAGCTGATGCACATCAAAAAGGACAGCCTGTTCTTGTTGGTACTGTTTCTGTTGAAAAATCAGAACACCTTTCATCTTTATTAACAAGAAAAGGTATCAAACATGAAGTTTTGAACGCAAAAAACCATGCAAGAGAAGCTTTAATCATTGCAGAAGCAGGTGCAAAAGGTGCAGTTACAATTGCAACAAATATGGCAGGTCGTGGTACAGATATTAAACTTGGTGGCAATCCTGAATTTAGAGCAAAGAAAAGAGCTGGCACAAATGCAACGCAAGAAGAATTTGAACAAGCACTAAAATTTGAAAAAGAAAATTGGTTAAAAGATTATCAAGAAGTAAAAAATGCTGGCGGTTTGTATGTAATTGGTACAGAACGTCATGAATCAAGGCGTATTGACAATCAGTTAAGAGGTCGTTCTGGACGTCAAGGTGATCCTGGAAGAAGTAAGTTCTTTATTTCTATGGATGATGATTTAATGAGACTCTTCGGTGGTGAAAAAATGAAAGCCATGATGAGTAGAATTGGAATGCAACCTGGAGAGCCAATTGATCACCCATGGTTGAATAAAGGAATTGAAAAGTCACAACAACGAGTAGAAGACAGAAACTTTGAAATAAGAAAACACCTTCTTGACTATGACGATGTTTTAAATGAACAACGTTCTGTAATTTATGAACAAAGAGACGAATTATTAAAAGACGATAATCTTTCAACACGTATCATGAATAATGCAAAAGATGTTCTTGAAGACTTATTTGATGAATACCAAATATCATCAAAACACAACAAAGATAATACAGCAACTAGTGCTTTACTTGAAAAAATTAAAGATTTATTTGGTGTTCAATTACCTAATTCTAACTTAACAAAAGATTCTGTTATTGCTTTCCTTCAAAATGATATTACAGAAAAAGAAACTTTAGCATGCAAAGAAAACTTAAATATGTTTATCCGCTATCAATACATTCAAATTATTGATAGAAAATGGCTTGACCAACTGGAAACTCTTGAAGGTTTAAGAGAAGCAGTAAGTTTACGTTCGTATGGTTCTAAAAATCCTCTTACAGAGTACAAAATAGATGGGTTCAACATTTTCTACGAAATGCTCGATTCAATTAGAAATTCAGTAATGTCTAGAATTTTTAAAGTTCATATTCAACTTAGCCCAGAAGCTGCTGAACAAAGAAAACAAATGTTGGAAAATCAGCAAAAGAATTTGAATGCACAGCATTCAGAAGTTACTTCTCAACTTGATGGAAATCAAGCAAGAAGGCAAGCATCTTCAGGAACAATGCAAAAAAACATGCAAACTTCTTCTGTAACTGTAAAAAGAACTACACCAAAAGTTGGAAGAAACGATCCTTGTCCTTGTGGTAGCGGTAAAAAATATAAACAGTGTTGTGGCAAGTAATCAAATATCAAAATAATTAAGTAAAAAAAAACGCCTTGTTTGCCGTACACTCCATTTTTTGGATACTTCAAACAAGGCGTTTTTTTAATTCTACAAACTCTACTTAATCAATCCCACTCGTGAAGTTGGCCAGAATCTAAATAAAGGCTTACCTAACAAATATTTTTTATTGATATATTGAGGTTCAACATTTGAATAATATTGGACAGAATTCTTATCATACGTTGTCAATTCTATTAACTTTTCTGAATAAGAATGACGTAAATCCAATGAATTAAATCTATTATCACCCATCATGAAAAAACAATTTTCAGGAATATACTGAGGATTGCCGTATTCATCATTTTTAGGGAAAATACCCATATTTCGTTGATTAATTAATTGAATATACCAATTAATTTCTTCAGCTTGAGAATATAAATCCAAAAGTTCTTCATCATTTACCCAAGAAGAATATGGAACTTCATTTCTAATATAATTAGCATATTTAAGTACCAATTTTCCTAGAACTACTTTTGACATTACATTAATTTTGTAATTAGCTTCAGAATAAATATCTTTTTCAGTATCTATTTCAGGAATCCATGAATTAAGAAACGAAACAAACCATTCATAGCCATTTTTCTTTGTTATTATTTCACCAGACAAAGACTGAACATTCTTAAACAAATCAAATTCATATAAACTAGGAATAGTAAAATCGCTTGTATAAGTTTTGTTCAAATATTGCTTCAAACTGTTTAAAATTTGAATAACATCATTTCTTGCTTCAATTAAATTATAATTTCTTCTGAACTCTTCAAAATCAATCATTGATTTATATTCATCTTTTGAAAGAGGAGTGATTCTAACTTTATCTAGTGTATTTTTATCTAAATCAGAAATATTCCAAGCTGCATAATTATTCTCTGTTGTAACAGGTTTAAATTGAACATCATCCTTTGTTCTGGCGTATAATATTCCATCTTGCATAACTAGCTGTTCTCCGCTTTCACCTACAATACGCTTAACCAAAGGATCAGCTTTTAACTCTCCATTATCATCTTTATTTAAATTTACAGTCATAATTGTAAACATATAAACCAATTGAGACACAACAGATTTAACTTCAGATTGTCTATCAATACTATAGTGAGGATTACGTAAAACAACGATATCACCTCTTTTGTATTTTCTAAAAGTGGGAAGACCTACATCAGTAAGTGGAAATTTTGGACCAGCATCAATTTTCGAAACTAAAACTCTGTCCTTAACTAAAAAAGTTGGAACCATTGATTCAGAAGGAATCTCATATAATTGTAGAATAAAAATTTGTACTAAAAGAACAGTAAAAACAGATTGTATTAACGCATCTATCCATGAAAAAACTTCAAACAGAATTCTTTTATAACCTTTATATTTTTTTTGGACAATATACTTTACATTCCAACTTTCCGTCAGTCGCTTTATTCTTTTGTCAGATAAAAAATAATAACTAATTATAAACGATGAAACGGTAAGTATAATCCATAATAAAACTGTTATCACATCATAAAAATATGTTGTTCCAAACTTCCCTGCTCTTCTTAAAATAAAAGATACTAACATAACAAAAGGGAGATATTCTGATAATTCTCTGACTAATCTTACATAGTTTGCGTTCAAAGGTCGTAATAATCTTACATATGAAAAATATACAAGCGTAGCTGTAAAAGCAATAGACAACACAGAAGCCAAAATAGACAGGTCAAACCTAAAATTAATTGAAAATATTGAAAAAAGTATTGATGATACCAACTCAATATATATAAAAATTGAAAATTTCTTATTCATATATTAATAATAACAAAAAATCACACAAATAGAAATATTATTATTCAAGAAAATAATGAAATATAATTATTTTCAATATTTAACATAAATTCGCTATAAGAAAACTGTTCTTTTTTTAAATTATAAAAAGCATCATATACCTTTTTTATTTCACTACAATATGTTTGACTTTCATTTTTTAAATACTGAAAAGGTGCATCTGTTTCGCATAATAACGTAGATAATGGTAATTCATTTACACACTCAAGAACTTTTTTATTATTATTGAGAATTTGTTTACCAAATGAAAAGAAACAATTTATATCTTTTTTCAACAAACTCTTAGCCTCCACAGAAGACCCCATAAATGAATGAAACAAAACAAATGGAATTTTTTTTAATTTTTTTGAATATTCAAACAACTTTTCATTTCCTTTTCTACAATGAACAATTATTGGTAAGTTGTTTTCTATTGCTAATTCAAGCTGAATATTCCACACTTCTTCTTGAATGTCTTTTTGCCTTTTAAATTCATCGTTAAAAAAATCAAATCCTGTTTCACCAATCGCATTAATCTCCTTTTTCCGAATGAGAGATTCTAAAAACATAACGTTAGTAATATCAGGATTTTGCGGATGAATACCAAAAGCCTTTTGTATATTTAATTTGAAAGTATCTATAAATTGATTTTGATGTTCCCATTCATTTATTGAATGAGCACAAGAACAGCCTTTATACGACATTTCATTTTCAATATCATATGAATTTACATCCAAACAAACAGACAAATGGAAATGAGCATCATAATAAACTTTTTTTGAATTTTTTTCTAACATTTATTTTTAATCTACCGAAAATATGAGTATCAGACATAATAACTTATTTAATAAGTTTTGTAAAAATGATTTTTTCTTTAGGGGGAAATAAATGAAGAGTTATACACTAAAAAGTTTAGGAAAAAACACAGATTACATCACTATTGTTCGAGAAATGAATGATGGATTTGTTGTAAGAATAGTCCGTGATTTAGATGGTTATGAAGATGTAAAAACAGATTATATTAGCAAAGAATTATTTGAAAGCTGTATTAGAACTGGGTATTTAACAGAGATTACAGAATCATTAAAACTAGTGGCAAATGCATAAATGAATTAAAAACACCCATATTTTTATGGGTGTTTTATTTTATCAACAATATATTTTGCCATTTAATCTTTGTTTGTTACAGGAATCCA
>JAAZCS010000256.1 GCA_012513125.1 Treponema sp.
AATACGCTTTTCCACGAGCAACTTTTATCAATCCAAAAAACAGCTGATACAAAAATGGAAGAGATAAATTCAAAGATGAATGAAGCTGGAAGAATTAATTTTGCTAATTTGGAACAAAAATATACTGATATTAATTCACAAATTGAACAGCTTACAAATAAAACTGAAGATGCAATTAATGATTATGAAGGTCGCTCTAAACAAATCCTTGAGCAGCTAAATTCTACATATCAAGAAATGCTTACTGACACAGAAAACAGAGTTCGCAAACAAAACAATGATTCATCTGCAAAAATTGAACAGCTTAAAAAAGATATTCAAGAAGCAGATGATTCAAACAAAGCAAATCAAACAAAATTTGTTATGAAAATGCAAAATGATTCTAACGACATGCAGGCGAGATTAAGTGAACTTGCAAAAGAAATCAGTGCAATCAAAGCAAACATTCAAATTTATGATAAAGCCGATCAAATGAAAAAAACTCTAGAAGCGAATATTCAAACTCTAAAAGAATCTTTCTCAAAAGTTGATGGCTATACAAATATAGCTGAAGATATGAAAACACAGTATAACTCTATTTTGAAAATCAACAGTGACATTACAAATCAGCTGGAACTTTTTGAAAACCAAAAGAACAGAGTTATGACCCTTGAACAAACGTTTGGACGAATGATTGCCTTATCAAAAACGATTGATGACAAAATAAAGTCATTGACTACAACTTCTGATGATTTAACAAACATGGAAGTTACCGTCCGCGACTATAACGAAAAACTCAACCTTGTTTCAAGCCAATATGAAAGATTGGAAAAAAAGGATGATGTTATAAACAGAGTCTTAAAAGATGTTGATTCATCATTCACAAACTTAAAAGATTTGGAGCAAAGAATAAAAGACTGTTCAAGACAAGTTGTAACATTACCAGACGAAATTAAAGGTGTTCAAAATGATGTTGATAAACTTTTAAAGAACGGTCCTAAAATTACAGAAGCTGTTACAAAACTGACAAATCTTGAAGATTTACTTTCAAACACAGAAAAAAGAATAGATGCATTAAATGCCGCCCAATCAGGAATAAAGCGCACAGAACTAAACTTACAAGGTTTATCTCGTGACGTTGATAACAAATTCAAGATTCTTCAGCAAATTACAAAAGAAGACGCAGAAAAAAATAAAGTTGCGGAATCTGAAGGAATTTCACCACAGGAAAGAGAATCAATAAGAGCATTAAAACGAAGTGGCTGGACTATTGCAGAAATTGCATCAAGGCTACACAAAACAACAACAGAAATAGAACTTCTGTTGGAGCTTCCAGAATAAACGAAAAGACCTTAAAATTGATTTAATTTTAAGGTCTTTTTTTTGTATGTTTTTATTTTGATAATAAACAAGTACACCAAACTTCAACAGCGTTGCCCAATCCTACGTCGCCCATTTTTTCACCTGTTTTTGCTTTTACAAATACTTGGCTTTTATCTATTTTTAGAATTTTTGCAATTGAGCCAATAACTTCATCTCTATATGGAATAAATTTTGGCTTTTCAATTTTTATTACACAGTCAATATTTTCTATTTTCCAATTTTCTGCGTATATTTTTTCAATAACAATTTTTGCAAGATAACCAGAATCAATATCTTTATACTGCATATCTTCGGGTGGAAAAAATGACCCAATATCACCCAAACCACTAGCCCCTAAAAGTGAATCAATAATAGCATGATAAAGAACATCTCCGTCTGAATGACCATCTTCACCTTTGTTATAATCAAATACAACTCCACCAAGTATTAATTTTCTTCCTTCAACAAGTTTGTGAATATCATATCCCAATCCAACACGAATCATATTTGCACCTTTTATTTTACTTCAAGAAATTCAAGATCCTTTGGATATGTAATTTTGATATTTTTTACATCACCTTCAACGACCTTTACATCTCCCACATATTTTCCCCATATTTCAGTATCATCAGTATACTCTATATTATCTGCTTTCGCCTTTTTGTGTGCTTCATATAATTTTTCAAATAAAAAACCTTGTGGCGTTTGTATAGCACGAAGCGTATTTCTTGTTAGATGATTTACGATTATCCCGTTTTCTTCTATTTGTTTTTGTGTATCTGTTGGAATGATGCCAGGAGCTACTGCACCAGTAATATGAATTGATTCAATTACGTTTTGAATAATTTGTTTACTAACAAAAGGTCTTGCCCCATCATGAATTAACACGATATCAGGATTACAACCACTTTTATAAATCTTATCTAATGCATTAAATACTGAAGATTGGCGAGTTTCACCACCTTCAACAAAATCCAATGAAACATCTTGTTCAGTTTTCATTTTATAAGCAAGTAGAACAGTTTCTTCATCACGATAAACTGCTTTTTTTGCATTTTCATAATCATTTTTTGGAATTGTGATAATGAAGTTTGAAATGTAAGGAATACAACAATCTAAAAAAGAATTAACTACCGAAGAAAGCACAGTTCCTTTTTTATAACGTAAATATTCCTTTTTTGTTGAAGATTGGGTTCTAGTTGAAGAACCCGCAGCTACAATGACAATTGCAATTTTATACTGATTCGTCATCAAAATCATCGTCTGATTCTGCTTCTGCTTCATTAGATTCAGCTGCTTCATCATCATCTTCTGAATCTGAGTTTGAATCATTTGATTTGTCATTCATATCATTCATCAAATCATCATCTTCTTCATCTTCAATAGTAACAACATGTTTTACTTTAGCAACAGAACCAAGAGGCTCTAACTTAGTATGAATTATTGTTTCAATTTCCTTTTCTGTTTTTCCTAAAGCAAAAGAAATTTCGTCTTCAAGCAATTTTTTTGCAGAATCATATAATTTTCGTTCTAGAATAGGAAGTTCTTTCACCTTGCTTCTATTGTATAGACATCGAACTATGGCAGCTATATCTTTTACAGTACCCTTTTTCAATAAATCTAAGTTCATTTGATATCTTAATTTCCAATCAGAAGTTATCGGTTCAAAATCTTCTGATAAAAGATTCAATGCCTCATCTGCTTCCTCTGGTGAAACAATCTGACGGATTCCCAATTCTTCAGTTTTATCAATTGGAACCATTACAATCATATCTGAAGCTTCAATGTATATTTTGTAATAGGATACAGTCTGATCCTTCATTTGCCTGTCAAAAATTTCTACAACTTTGCCAACACCCTGACTTGGATAAACAACCTTTTGGTCGACACAATATTTACTACTCATATTTAAAGATTATATCACAAATTTAACAAAAACTCAAATCATACTATCAATTAACATACTTTTTCTTTCAAAACGATTAAATTAGTAACAAATGCGATATTTTTCATCATTTGCTTGTAATGTTCAAACATTTCCTATATACTTTTAAATTCAGAGAGATTTACGAAAGCTATAGTTTGTAAAAAAATTTAGGGATATTTTGACGATTGACATCGTATATAAACTTCGCTTTCTCATTTATTTTAAGCAAGGATTATATATGGAAAATGAACAGTCGCAATTAGACGCGGAATCAATTGAAATTCCCGTTAACGATTCAGCAGAAGTATCATTTGAAGACTTAGGTCTCGATGAATACACATTAAAAGCAGTAGAGAAGAAAGGATTTGTCAATCCGTCTCCTATTCAAGTTTTAGCTATCCCAAGGCTATTAAATGGCGATACAAATCTTATCGCACGAGCAAGAACAGGAACTGGTAAAACAGCAGCTTTTGGTCTACCAATTATTCAATCAATTAGAACAAAAGGTGATAATGTTCAAGCATTAATTTTGGAACCAACAAGAGAATTGGCAATGCAAACTTGTACAGAATTGCAATCGTTTACAGAAAAAAACGGACCTAGAACTTGTGTTCTATACGGTGGTGCATCTTATTCAAATCAGATAAAAGAACTTAGAGCTGGAACTGAAATTGTAGTTGGAACACCAGGAAGAATTAAAGACCACATTGAAAGAAAGACACTTAATCTTAGTAAAATTAAATATTTTATTTTGGATGAAGGCGATGAAATGCTTGATATGGGTTTCATTGATGATATTGAAGATATTTTTAAACAAGCTAACCCTGATAGCAGAATTCTTTTATTTAGTGCAACAATGCCAGAACCTATTCGTAAAATTGCCGGAAAATTTATGGGCGAATACGAAACTATTGAAGAAGAAGGCGTTATTGACGAACCATTATTAATTGATCAAAAATATTGGGTTGTACGTGAAAGCGATAAAATTGAAGCTTTAGTCAGATTAATTGATATGTCTCCTGATTTTTATGGGCTTGTGTTTACTCAAACAAAAATGGACGCAGACAATGTTTGCCGTCAACTAGATTTACGTGGATATGAATCAGCTGCTTTACACGGCGATATTATGCAAAATCAAAGAGAAAAAGTTCTTGATAGATTTAGATCTAAGAAAACTCGAATATTAGTAGCAACTGATGTAGCAGCCAGAGGAATTGATATTTCTTGCTTATCACATGTTGTAAACTACTCTCTTCCTTTTGATGCAGCAACATATGTACATAGAATCGGTCGTACAGGTAGAGCTGGAAATTCAGGAGTTGCAATTACATTTGTTCGCCCTGAAGAAAAAAGAAAGCTTGGATTTATGATTTCTCAAGTTAAAAAATCATCAAAAAGTGATATTTCAGAAGGAACAATTCCATCAATTGGTGATGTTTTAAAAATTAAACAGGAAAATGTTTTCAAAGATTTGAAAGAAAAATTATTCCACGAAAGTCAAACAAGAGAAACATTACCTGGTGATGACAGTTTAGACGATGAAACGATTAAAATTGAAGATGCAAACATCTCAACTGAAAACGAAACAATAGAAACAGCTGATGTAAAAACAGAAAACTCTTCAAAATTAAGCAAAGCATCTGAAACATTTACTGAATTGGCACACTCACTTTGTGAAAACAACAATGCTGAAGAAGTTTTAGCATCTGTTCTTTCAATCGTATATGGCGACAAAATTAGTCCAAAACATTACGGTAATATCAATGCTCAAAGAAGTTTTTCTACAAATAGTGATCAACTTAGAATCTATGTTCAAATTGGAAAGAAAGATGGATACACAGCAAAAGATATAGCTGATTATTTTAGCAATATGCTTCACATTCCTGGAAGAATGGTTGATCAAATTGATATGGCTCAACAGTTCACTTTGCTAAATCTTCCAATTGCAGCTGCAAAAAAAGCTATTGAAATGTCACAAAATGATAATCAACTTCCACATATGCACCTTGATTCTAAAAATGATGAAAAACAAGGAAGACGCAGAAGCCCAAGAGGAAGCCGTGGTGGCTCAGATAGAGGCGGAAGAGATCGCGAAAGCAGAGACGGAATGAGTTTTGGACGAGATGGTTCAAGAAGACGCGACAATCGCTCAAGAGGTTCTGACAACTACAGAGAAGGTCGTTCAAAAGGTAGCAGACCAAACTACCACAATCAATCTGAAAGAAATGGAAGTGCAAGTTTGTATAAAAGACCAAGAAATAAAAAAGTTGAATCGTTTTAGTTTATCTAGAATAATTTAGCAAATAGAAAAGACAGTTCTTAAAAAACTGTCTTTTTTTTATTTATATACCTTGACTGGCGAGGTATATTGTATTATAAGTTACTTATCAAACAAAACTAACTCGCTGATAGGAGTAATATGTTAAATTTTTCTGATATCATTCGAGGTTTTACAGATACAATTATTTTGGGGCAACTGTGTATTTCAGACAGTTATGGCTATCAAATTAATAAATCTATAAAAGAATCAAGCAATAATTCTTTTGAACTAAAGGAAGCTACTTTGTACACCTCGTTCAGAAGATTAGAAGAAAGTGGTCTTATTACCTCGTATTGGGGGGATGAGAATTCCGGAGCCCGAAGAAGATACTATTCTATTACAGATAATGGAAAAAAAATTTATTCGGATAATAGCAATGATTGGATTGCTATAAAAACTACAATTGATAAATTAATTATCAATAAACAATAAATGGAGATGAAAATGAATTCAAAAATTCAAAATTATGTTGATGTCTTATTTAATGATATTCCAAGAAGTAAAAAATCAATGGAACTTAAACAAGAAATTTTATCAAATATGCAAGAGCATTTTAATGCCCACATTGAAGAAGGCCTTTCAGAAAATCAATCTTACACACAAGCAATTTCTGATATAGGCGATATAGATGAATTATTAAAATCTATTATGCCATCAAAAGATATTAAAGAAAAATTAGAACAATTTAAACTTGTTAGAGCAAGAAATATTTCAATTTCTGTTGTGATGTACATCATATCAGTTGTTTTTTTAATCGGTTTTTCATCTATTCCTGCAATTTTCGGATTTGGAAGAGTTGAAGTAATGAGCGTAATCGGATTACTTTTAATGCTTGTTGTTGTAGCATTAGCAACAGGTTTAATCATTTATACAAATATTTCTACACCTGAAGATTTAAAACCATATTTATTTAAAGAAGATTCAACTTTTAATAAGACAAATAATTCTTCACATATAAAAGAAATAAGAAGTCTTTTTTGGACTATTGTTTTAATTTTTTATCTATTATTCAGTTTTTTAACTTCAAAATGGTATATTTCTTGGATTATTTGGCCAATTGGAGCTGCATTAAACCAAGCAATTACGTTGTTTTATGATTTTTTTAAATCAAACAATTCAAATACAAAAAAAATAGAGGACTAATATGAAAAAACTATCATCGTTAATTTTAGCATTAATATGGCTTTTAATTGCAGTTATTTTAGTTTGCTTTGCATTAACTAAAATAAATCTAAAAAATAATTCTTTCTTTAGTTTTGGAAGAAACAATCAGGAGAGTGGAATGAATATAGGATTTAATTCTAATAAAAACTGTAAAACTTTTAATTTTTCAATTGATCAAATCAACAAAATACAAATTGATTTTTCAAGTGAAGAAATAGAAGTTGTTTCTTCAGCAAGAAATGACATTTTAATTGAATATAATGGAAACTGGACAGATGATATAATTCCTTTTACTGAATTAAATAATTCTGTACTAACAATTACAAAAAAAGAAAGAAACGCTTTTAGAGGCTCATTAATTAATCCACGATCAGTTAGAATTGACATTCCAAACAAAATGGATGCATATGACCTTAATCTTAAAATTTCATCTGGTTCTGTTCATATTGAAGATTTAGTTCTAAATACAGCAAATTTAAAACTAAGCAGTGGTTCTCTTTTCGTTGAAAACTTGAAACTTGATAATATTGATGCATCTTCAAATAGTGGACGACTTGGAATTAACAATATTACTGCAAATAAAGGTGATTTTCAGGCAAGTAGCGGTTCTATAAAAGTTGAAGATTCAAAAATCTCAGAGATATCAACAAATACTTCAAGTGGAAGTGTTAATTTGGATGGCAGTTTTGAAGGAATTACAGCAAACACCACATCTGGTTCAATAAGAGCAACATCAGTTTCACCGCTAATCTATGATAGTTCATTAAACTCAACTTCTGGCTCGATTCATCTTTCAATACCAGAATCGACTTCATACAAGTTGGATTATTCAACAACTAGTGGTTCTTTTCATGGTGGTAAAAATAAAAATAAGGGTTCTTCAAATTCAGCCTCAATTGATTTGACGCTTAATACTACATCAGGTTCAATATTCTTAGATTAATTTAAAATAAAAAGTGGAAAGAATTAGATATAAGGAGGAAACGTATCTAATTCTTTCCACAAAATTCTAAGCATTTATATTTTTGAAGTTTTATTTATCGTTGAACTCTTCCAGATCCATCTCCACCAGATAATGTTTGAACTTCAGAAACATTTATCATATTAAAGTCACCTTCAATTGAATGTTTTAAGCAACTCGCAGCAACAGCAAACTCAATTGAACTCTGACTATCATAATTGTTAGAAACAGCATAAATAAGACCGGCACCAAAACTGTCTCCACCACCTACTCTGTCAACAATATGAATGTTATATTCCTTGCTGAAGAAGTAATTGCTATTTTCATAAAGCATAGCTGCCCATTTATTATCATTTGCAGAAATTGAAGTTCTTAATGTAATAGCTACTTTTTTAAAATTGAATTTTTCAGCCAATTTCTTAGCAACTTCTTTGTATCCGTCTTTATTCAGTTTCCCAGAAGTTAATTCTGTTTCACTCGCTTTTATTCCAAATACATCAAAAGCATCTTCTTCATTAGAAATACAAACATCAACATATTTACATAATTCACTCATAACAGAATTTGCTTTTTCTCTTGTCCATAACTTTTTTCTGTAGTTCAAATCACAAGAAACTGTAATACCTTTTTCTTTTGCTTTTTTACACGCTTCTAAACAGATTTCAGCAACATTATCACCTAATGCTGGTGTAATTCCTGTAAAATGAAACCAAGATGCACCTTGAAATATTTTGTCCCAATCAAAATCACTTTTTTGAGCTAATGCTATTGAAGAACCGGCTCTATCATAAATTACCTTTGATGGACGTTGAGAGGCACCCTTTTCTAGAAAATAAATTCCAACACTATTTCCACCCCTAGATATCAAAGATGTATCAACACCAAAACGTCTTAGGCTGTTAATACCAGCTTGTCCAATTTCATGGGATGGCAATTTAGTAACAAATGCTGCATCCATGCCAAAATTAGCCAAAGATACAGCCACATTAGCTTCTCCGCCTCCATATGTTGCTCCATACTTATCAGCTTGAACAAAACGATAATAACCTTCAGGAGCTAAACGTATCATTATTTCACCAAAAGTAATAATTTTTCCCATCTTCTTATCCTCTTATTTCTTTTACAATTTCACTTGCTTCTTTTGTAAGTTTTTCAATTTCAACAAAATTATCTTTATCGATAAAGTCACTTTTTACCATCCAGCTTCCACCGCAAGCTACAATTTTATCACACGCCAAATAGTCTTTTACATTAACACCATTAATTCCACCTGTAGGCATGAATTTCATCATTGGAAAAGGTGCACTCATTGCTTTTATCATTTTAAGCCCACCAGCTTGTTCAGAAGGAAAAAACTTAACTACATCAAGACCCATTTCTCTTGCGTAATCCAATTCTGATGGAGTGATAATTCCAGGACAAACAGCGTAATCGTTCTTTAGACAATAAGATACAACTTTTGGATTGAAACAAGGACTTACAATAAATTTTGCACCTGCTCCAATTGCCCTATCAACTTGTTCTATACTCAAAACTGTTCCCGCCCCAACTATCATATTTGGAAAATTTTTTGCCATTATACGAATTGATTCTTCGGCAGCTTCAGTTCTAAATGTAACTTCAGCACATGTAAGTCCACCTTTTATTAAAGAATCAGCAAGATTTTCTGCCTTATTTTTATTATTGATAACTACAACAGGCACAATTCCAATATGCCCTAACTTTTCCATTATATTATTCATAAAAGCCTCTATTCATTAAAAAATTTTAACGCATTTAAATATGAAATATTTTCAATCATTATTCCAAGAAATTGTTCGTCATTAGGATATTCTCCATTTTCAACTAAATTTCCAACATAATTGCATAATATTCTTCTGTAATATTCATGACGTGGAAAAGACAAAAAACTTCTAGAATCAGTAAGCATTCCTATATTTTTTGCTAAGACACCAGTTCTAGAATACACTTTCAACTGATTTTCAATTCCATCTTTGTGATCATTAAACCACCAAGCAGGACCAAATTGACAATCTCTAAAATTTGAACACATTGTTGCAATCATTTCATTATCTTTTGGATTCAAATTATAAATAATTGTTTTTGGAAGTGAAACTGAATTAATTTTATCCAATAATTTTCCTAATTGAATTGCATAATTGAAATCTTGAAGACTATCCCCACCAACATTTTTTCCAATTGTATTATAAAGAGACGAATTGTTATCGCGTAAAGCTCCAATATGAATTTGCATAACCATTGAATTTTTACTATACAATTTTCCCAATTCACACAACAAATATGTTTTAAATTGACAGATTTCTGATTTTGTTAATTCTTTGCCTTTTAATCGTTTTACAAAGATTTTCTCTATTTCAGAATCGTCTGCCTCTTCAAAAAAATCATTTTCCAAACTAATATCGCTAACAAGAGAACCTACACTTTTAAAATATTCTATTCGCCTTGATAAAGCGTCTATTAAATCTGAAAGTGACTTTATTTCTACAGAAGAGACTTCGCCTAATTTTTTTATATAATCTACGAAACCTTCATTTTCTATCAAAAAAGCACCATCAGGTCTAAAAGACGGGAGAACTTTTATTTCAAAATCTTGGGCAAGTTTTTTATGATATTCAAGCGAATCAATTGGATCATCAGTTGTGCATAAATACTTTACATTCTGCATTCTTAAAAGATTTCTAACAGAATATTCTTTTGTTGAAAGCAACTCATTACATTTGTTCCATATATATTCAGCATTTGATTCTGAAATTGTTTTATCAATATTAAAATATCTTTTTAATTCCAGATGACTCCAATGATATAAAGGATTTCCCACAGAATTTTGAACTGTTTTTACATAAAACAAAAATCGTTGATAATCATCTTGCTTTTTTTCATTCAAATGTCCTGTTATAAACTCTTCTGGAACACCATAAGCTCTCATTGCACGCCATTTATAATGATCGCCATCTAACCAAGCATTTGCAAGATTTCCAAGCTGTTTATCTTCAAAAATCTCTTTTGCACTTAAATGATTATGAAAATCATAAATTGGCATTTTTTCTGCATATTTATGAAAAAGTGTAGATGCAGTTTTTGTTTGCAATAAAAAATCTTTATTTAGAAATTTTTTCATTTACGCAATTACCTTTTGAATAGTTTTTCTTACAGCACCATTTTCACTTATCATCAAATTAAAATATTCCAAGACTTTTGATGACAAACCAGATTCATATAAATCAACACCAAAAATATCTTTTCGTAGCAGAAGAGGTTTGATTTCCCTTTCAATATTAGTATTATTTCCGATTTTTATTTCCTTTACATATTTACATACGTCAGCCAATAAAGGATCGGGACTTAATTCAAATGTCTTTCCACTATCATCAATTGCCATCAAATATCTAATCCATCCAGCAAACAAAAGTGGAATAACTTTTAAACTAGAAACATCCAAATCACTTCTTTTTTCATATGCTTTAATAGTTTCACCAAAACGAATTGCTAATTTCTGTGATGTATCACAAGCAATTCTTTGTGGAGTATCAGGCATAAATGGATTTGGAATTCTAATATTGACAACTTCGTCTATAAATTTTTGAGGACTGATTATCTTCGGATCAACAACAACTGGTAAACCTTCTTTATAACCAACAATTTCAACAAGTTTTTTCAAATCAGAATCATTCATTTCACTTGAAATTAATGTATAACCCAAAAGACATCCAAAAACTGCCAACACTGTATGCAATGGATTTAAACAAGTGCAAACTTTCATTTTTTCAACTTTTTCTACAGTCTGTCGATCAGTAAAATAAACGCCTGCTTTTTCTAAATTTGGACGTCCATTTGGAAAATTGTCTTCAATAACTAAATATTGGCATTCCTCTGCATTTACAAAAGGAGCAACATATGTTTTTTTTGTTGTGATTACGCTTTCAAGCTCATCGATTCCATCTTTTAACAATATTTCTTCAACTTTTTTATCAGGACGTGGAGTTATTTTATCAATCATTGTCCATGGGAAACTTACTTTTCCATTATTTACATAATCACAGAATCCTTTCTGAACAACTTTGTTTTCTTCCCAATTTTTTGCAAAAGTATTCACTGCTTCATATAATTTTTCGCCATTGTGAGAACAATTATCCATGCTGACCATTGCAATTGGAAGTGCTCCGTTTACAAATCTTGAATACAAAAGTGCTACAACTTTTCCCATGTAACTGGTGCATTTTTCAGGACCATTTCTAAAATCTTCTTGAACATTTTCTGCAAATGAGCCAGCAGAATTCTTAAGTGAATATCCTTTTTCTGTAATTGTAAAACTGACAAGTTGAAGTGATTTCTTACTGAATATTCTTTTTAATTCATCAAAGTCTTTTTTATTTTCACTATCAGCACACAAAGAACTCATGATGCTTGATACAATCGTTTTTTCAACACTACCACTTGTTTTTAATGTTGCAAGAATTCCAATATTATCATGAGGTTTATACATTTTCTCAATAATTTCATAATCATAACCTTCAGCAACAACTAAACCTGTATTCATCACACCTTTATTCAACAAAGTTTGTAC
>JAAZCS010000257.1 GCA_012513125.1 Treponema sp.
GCCTTGTATTCAGCATACATTTCGTGTCTGAAAGTTTTTGATTTTGAATCCAATGCGGCAATCATAATTTTAGGGGAATAATGTTTAAAAACTAAGGCTAAGTTTCTGAAAAAACCAAATATTGCAGAAACATTCTGTCCTTGTTTATTTAAAATTGGATTCCTAATAAATGCAAAATAGCATCTGTAAATTAATCCATAGGAATCCAAAAGATATATAGTGTTGTCATCAAAAATCATAAAAATATTGTAATGATGATTCTTGATGATTTCAACCTTGTTTGCTATTTGGACACTATTTCATTAGCACGTTGAAGTGCGTCTGTTATATTGTCAAAAATATTTTCTTTTCCAATTTTATCAGCCATTCCTGTTTTTTTACAGATTAAATAAGGTTGTGTATGGATTCCAGAAAGAATAATTTGTACTCCTTTTCTGTCACAAGCAGCCTTGCACTGTTCAAGGGCACGAATTCCTCCTGCGTCAAGATAAATTGTATTCCTCATTCTGAAAACTAAAACTCTGCAATCTGCATTAGCACGTTCTGTTGCAATTTCAAATTTTCTTACAGTTCCAAAGAAAAGAGGTCCGTCAATTTCGTAAACTAAAACTCCTTTTGGAATATTTAAATCTTCTTCCTCATAGTCAGTTTTAATTCCATTTACAAGGCTTTCTTTTTTATTCTGAATTTCTGATAAATCAATCATTTTCTTGATAAAGAAGAATGCAGCAAAACCTAAACCAACTTCTATTGCTACAGTTAAATCAATGAAGACTGTTATAAAAAATGTTACAGCAAGAACACAAATGTCAGATTTTTGTCCTTTTAACAAAGCTTTTACAGAAGGAATTCCTGCCATGTTCCAAGCTACGCTCACTAGAACTGCTGATAAAGCTGACATTGGAATGTATACGGCAAATCGTCCAAGTAGAACCATAATCAAAAGAAGTGTTATTGCATGTATGATTCCTGCTATTGGAGTTTTTCCACCATTTTTGATGTTTGTTGCTGTTCTTGCAATTGCTCCTGTTGCTGGAATTCCGCCAAAAAGTGGGCTTGCAATGTTTGCAACTCCTTGAGCAATTAGTTCCATGTTTGAGTCATGTTTTGAACCAATCATACCGTCTGCAACTACTGCACTTAAAAGCGATTCAATGGCGGCTAAAACTGCAATGGATATTGCTGTTGGAAAAAGTTTTACTATTGTGTTCAAATCAAAAGATGGAATTGAAGGTAATGGAAGAGAGGATGGAATTGAACCGTAACGGCTTCCAATTGTTGAAGTTTCCCATCCAACAGTGTTTTTAATAATTAAATCCACGATTGTAGCTAAAATAATTACGATTAGAGAACCTGGAATTCTTTTTGTTACTTTTGGCCAAAGAAAAATGATTGCAAGACAAACAACCGCCATAACAGTTGAATACCAGTTTATAGTTCCAATGCTATTAATATAGACAATAATTTTTCCTAAAAAATCCCCGGGCATTTTTTCATAAATTTTTCCCCACATTTGAATTGGAGTTGAAAAATCAGGTGTTAATCCAAAAAAGTCGCCAATCTGACCTGTAGCAATAGTGACTGCAATACCAGCTGTAAATCCTGTTACAATAGTGTATGGAATGAATTTTACAAGAC
>JAAZCS010000258.1 GCA_012513125.1 Treponema sp.
GAAGTAGATTCCCGTCTTTTGTAAATGAACGAGAAGCAAATAAGGGTTTAGAATCCTTATCTTCCTCAATAACAATAATTCCACCAAAGCTATTTCCTTTTAGTAAGGAATCAAACAAAAGTTCCATTTTTTCTTCTGTCCATACAAGCTCACGTTGGATTACAGGAAGAACATATTTTTCTTCATCAATTTCAGCGACAACATCTGCAACTCTAAACGGTTTCCAACTTGCCATTTTTATTTTCCTCTATAATTATTTTTTTCAGCACGCCTATGGCGTGTCCGTCTAACAATGAGTTAAACCGAAGGCAGCTTGACTGCCTGTCGGCTTTGAAAATTATGTTAGGCGATACAGCTTACTTCCCAAGCAAGCATATTTCTTTATACATTACAATGTCGCCATTTTTACAGGCTGTAAAGCATATCCTAATTTTTGCATTATATTTGAAAGAGTTTTATATTTTACACTTTCTGCATTTCCACTGCGTAAGTTCTGGATAGTAGTGGGAGAAACTTTAGCTTCTTTTGCCAATTCTCTTACTGAGATGTTTTCTTCTTCCATTTTTTCAATCATAAATTCTGAGATTAAAAATTCATTATATCCTTTTTCAAATTCATCCTTGAATTTTGGATCTTGCATAAGTCTGTCAAATGTTGTCATAGTATGTTCCTCCTTTTACTCTGTTTTCATAATCCTCTCTGCATTTTTCAGCTTTCTCTTTTTCTGCAGGCGGAAGTTTTTGGCATTTCTTTTCAAATGCATTTGTTATGATTATTTTCTTTCCACTTGTAAAAAATGAAAGAAACCTATCAGGTTTAGGCTTAAATGCCCAAATACCATCTTCTTCAAAGTTAAATTTCGTTTTGTCCGAAATCTTTCCAAAGTCCCCCATACGTTTTACCAAATACAAGAGTTTCATCTGTTGTTGAGACTCAAGTGAATTAAAGTATTCAAAAGGCTGACTTTTGTTTTTCTCTGTGTAGTACCATTCTACAGTGAACTTTTCGCCTTTGTATAAAACGTATTCTTTCGTTTCCTTATCCACATTTACAGTGTAACATTGTACTGTTACAAAATCAAGTATAATTTAAATTTCGTGACAATAAAAAAATCCAGACAAGCTTGACTTGGCTGGATTTTCATATTCTATTCATTAATTGATTTCCATTTCTCAAAGGTAAGTTTCATTGCGTTTATATATTTGGATTTTAGTTCCATTTTTCCTGTAGATTTTTTACCTAAAAAAGCAACATAAACCTTAGAAGAATTTAATATTGCTTCTAATTTTTCTATATCGGATTTTTTTATTTTAACGCCATAATCTTCTCTAACGTAAACATTTTTCAATGCTCCAGATTTTACATCTGAATCCGTTCTTGAACCATAATCCAACGCTAATCTATTTCCATTTGAATCAAGAAAAACGATTCCATTTATAAATATCCAATCACTTCCTTGATAGTCTGCCCATGCTACTAAATCTTTATCGGTAATATATATAGAAATATTTTCTCTTTCGCCAGACAAAGAGTCTTTTAAATTATAAAAATATCCACGTTCAAGGTCTTTGTGAGTGATAAAACTTACACCTCTAACTTCATCATAGTATGTTTTAAAACCATCATCTGATGACGATGTTGTTACAGATGTAGTTTGACATCCCATTAATACAAAAGAAATGATTCCAATTAATAAAAATATTTTTTTCATGATAAAATCCTCCTAAGATTTTAATAATAATTTTTGAAAAAAATGTTGGAGGACTTTCTTATTAACAATAAGTGGGCTAGTGGCCCGTCCGCCTAACA
>JAAZCS010000259.1 GCA_012513125.1 Treponema sp.
GCACCTGTTTTTTTTCGCCAATCAAATTTAGCAACAAAATTCTCCTCGCCAAAAACATCATCGCACAGAAGTTTCAAATCCGCCTGCTCGTTGTCGTCTATGCTGATAAAAATCATACCATCATCTTTTAATAATTCTCGTGCAAGCAAAAGTCGCGGGTACATGAACATGAGCCATGCAGAATGACTTGAACTTCCACGGTTTGTCAAATCAAGAACGCGCTCAGCCTCGTCAGATGTAAGATTCAGTTTTTTCTGCAGGTCATCTTTTGAAAAATTAAAATTGTCCTTGTAAACAAAATTGTCGCTGCCTGTGTTGTATGGCGGGTCAATGTAAATGCACTTTACGCTCTGCTCGTAAGATTTTAGCAAATGCTTGAGCGCATCAATGTTATCACCTGAGATATAAATATTTTTGGAAGTTTTATTTTCTTCTTTTGAATTATGCTTCGTGTCTGGAACAAGGACTGTCTCGCTTTGTAATGATGAAATATAGCGGGCGTATGTTTTGCCAAGAAAATCAAGTCCGTAGCCTTCTTGTATAATGTCGATTTTTGTGTCGATTATCTTTCGTAGTTTTTCAATATCGAACTTTGAGGGAATTATGTTTCCGCTGTAATCAACTGTCTGCTTTGTAAAACAGCTTGGAAAATGCTCCTGTAGGAACTGAATGTCGTCATCGTGTATGTTTTTTGATTCATTTGAGTTGATGATGTCTTTTATCATGATGGAAATATCCCTGAAAAACGAAAATTATCCACTTTTATATACTAATGGACTATTATCTATTTTATAGCAGAAATGAACTTTATTCCACATTCAAATGAAAAATAGTTAATTTTCCACAATTCTATCTTTATGGATAGTTTTTGGGAAAATGTTGCTGCCGAATTAGATTATTTAGAAATGACAAATAAATCTCTTGCTGAAAAAGTTGGAATTACTGCATCTGGAATTGGAAAAGGGCAAAAAAACGGTTCCTGTCCTTCCGACGAAACCGCCATCAGAATTGCCCACGTTCTAAACGTAAGCGTGGAATATCTTGTAAACGGAACAAACACTACCAGCAAAAAGGGCAATAGTCAGAAAGAAGCCGAACAAATCAGGCTATACAAAAAATACAAGGAGCTGATTGATTTTGCGGAAAGTTTGCCGCCTGCAAAACAGGAGCTTGTCCGCCAGACGATTGGCAATCTTAAGGAATGGGAGAAGACGGAATAGGAAGTTTAGTTTACAAAACTACATAATTATGTTATATTTGTAAACAAGGAGTATTTATGAATAATTCAGAAATATTCGCAGCACGACTTAAAAACGCTCGCGTCATGAAAGGATTTTCCATGGATGAACTTGTTTCTAAACTGGGAAATACTATTTCCAAGATGACTATTTCTAAATATGAAAAATGTCAGCTTGCTCCAAATAGTTCAATTATTATCTCGCTTGCAAAGACTCTAAATCAACCTGTAGACTATTTCTTTAGACCGTTCACTATGAAAATTGATTCAATAAGATTTAGAAAATTAAAAAGCCGACTTTCGGCAAAAGATGAAAAAAGCATTAAAGAGAATATTGCGGATCTTATTGAAAGATATATTAATATAGAAGAAGTTTGTACTGCATCGGTAAAATTCGAGTCTCCTTTTGATGATGAGATTTTTTCTTTTGAGCAAATAAAAAAATCCGCTATTTTATTAAGGAAAAAATGGAATATAGGTACCGATGGCATTGTAAACGTTATTGATTTACTTGAAGAACATGGCATAAAAGTTTTGGAAATTGAAGCGCCTGAATCTTTTGATGGTCTTAGTTCTTTAGTAAATAATTTATATCCAGTAATTGTACTAAATAAAAATTTTCAATCTGAGCGTAAACGCTTTACTGTTTTGCATGAGCTTAGTCATTTAATTTTTAGTTTTGCAAAATCGGTTAACGAAAATGAAGAGGAAAAACTTTGTAATTTATTTGCAAGTGAAATGCTCATTCTTGAATCAGTATTTAAGAAATTATTCGGTGAATCAAGGCATGATATTTCATATCAGGAACTTAAATCTATTCAGATGCAATACGGTATTTCGTGTGATGCACTTATGTACAAGGCAAAATCATGCGGATATATTTCGGAGCAAAGATATAAAACTTATTGTATTCAGAAAAACAGAAATCGTGAGTTTAAGAATTTAGTTGAAAAATCAATTTATCCAGAAGAGGAATCTACCAGGTTTACTAGGCTTGTTTATAATGCCTTAAGTAATGAGCTGATTACTGTTTCAAAAGCGGCAAGTCTTCTTCATCAAAGTGTTGAACAGGTAAGAGAGGATTTAGTTCTTGTATGATAGAAGATAAAATAGTTGTGAGTGATACAAATATTTTTCTCGATCTTCTTTCCATAAGCTTAATCAACGATTTTTTTTCTCTTCCATGTAAAATATGTACAACAGATTTTGTAATCAATGAAATAATTAAACCTGATGAATTCAAAAAAATTAGTATGCTTATAAAAACAATAAAATTAGAAGTAGTATCTTTTGAATTTGATGAATTAGCAAAAATAAATTCCATACAAGATGCGTCATTTACAGATTGTTCTGTTTGGTATTATGCAAAGAAAACAAATTCTAGATTACTTACTGGCGATGGAAAACTCCGTAAAGTTGCAGAAAAGGATAATGTCAAAGTCTCTGGAATTCTATATATTTTTGACAATCTTATTGAATATAAAATTATGGAAAAAGGCAGAGTAATTTAAAACCTTTCTAATATGTTAATTGTTTTAGATATTCCTTTACCAAAGAACCGCCTAAATCGGCACTAGAGATTTAGGCGGTTCATACATCTAATTTTTTCAACAGCTCAAGTATCATTTCTAACAAGTTCTTTCAATGCCTTGTTTCTGTAAACCAAATCTGGTCTTGTTGTAAAGCCATGCTTTTCCCAAAAGGAATTTCCTTTGGCGTTTTTTTCAAATACAACAAGAAGCACTTTTGAAATACCTTCTTGCTTTAGAGCCTCTAGCGCTGTATCTACAAGTTTTGTTCCTATTCCCTGACGCTGAACTTCTTGTGAAACTGTTGTGTGGGAAATAACTCCCCTTCTGCCGTCATGCCCTGTTAGAATTGCACCTACTATTTTATTTTCACATTCGGCCACAAAACAAGTGTTTGGATTTCTTTTTAGATATTTTCCAATTCCTTCTTTTGAGTCGTCTACATTGTTCAACCCCATACCGGGAGTTGATGTCCAAAGTTTGTAAAGAGAATCGTAGTCTTCTATTTTCATTTTGCGGATTATTACGTTCATTTGCACCTCTCTATTTTATCCATTCTCCTAGCATATTGTTTAAAATGCATGAAATTTCCATCGCTGTCTCTTTGGCCCAGCTTTCTTTTAGTCCGCTTTTTTTAGCAACTGAAAGAAGGTTATCGAACGAAGGGGTTTTTCCTTCACCGTCAACAGTTGTTGCGTGTTCTCCGCCTATTGAATTGCTGTAAGTTAAATCATAAGCAGGTGCAAATCGCCATTCTTTTTTTTCAAAGTTGTACAGCCATGAAAAGTTTTTTGAATGGTCATCTCGATTATGGGCAAATACATTGAAGCACATCAATCGATATAGTTTTTCCAGTTCGGAGAAACTGTTTGTAATTTTCATTGTTAAAAGCATAAGCGTATTGTAATCAAGGTTTGGTATTCTGTGTGACGTTTCCAAAAGGCCTGATGCTGAAACTACGTGTACTGGCAGCGGATTGCAATCAAACCTTTTTGTTCCAAAATATCCATCACAGATTTCTGAAGGGAACAATTTGCAGTCCGCCATTTCAATTCCGCATTTTTTTGCACAAAGAAAATATTTGTATTCCTGAACACCAATTTTATCAGAATCAACTGTAGAAGGAAATTTAACAATCCACTTTTCATTTTTCATATTCACATTGACTTTTGGTCTTGTTCCACCTGAAGAACCACCTGCTAGAAAAAGAGAATCCAAATCTGAAGAGTTTTTTGAATTGAGGATATTTTTACATTCGGAAGCTAACTTGTCATAGTCATCTAAGATAGAGTTGGAGATTTCAAGATTTTGTTCAGGCTCGTAAACAAGAGCACCTGCACCACTTGAACCAACAATCGCAAGTCTGTCTAAAGCTGTAAGCTCTTCAGCATTTATATGATTTTTTGCAAGAACCCTATCAACAAGCAAACGTCCCCAGCCGTCAGGAAGACTGTCATTGAACACGCCATATATTCCACCAAACGGCTCCCATTCAGGAATAAAAACTTTCTTTTCAAGTGGCAAAGAAAATGGCGAAATAGAAAATCCGGTTTTAATCCAAGAATCATCATATTCAAAAGCACAAAGCATTTCTTTGTACAACGCAAGAGTTCCAACTTTTTGCTTGACGTTTCCACTTCCCGTAAAATAAACGCTCAGGGTTTTAGTTTTGTTCATCAATCAGCTCCTGCAAAGAAGAGAATTGTTTTTTTGAAAACAAACTGTCAAAGTCATTTTCACAATCAAGTGCAATGGCGACTTTTATAATAGAAGAAAATGCAATTTCGCCCTTTTGCTCAAACCTTTTGTAAGAGGCAAGACTCATTCCGGCTCTTTTTGACATTTCATCCTGTGTGAGTTTTTTTTCTTTTCTTCTGGCACGGACTCTTTTGGAAATATCGGCCGTTATTGAGTCTGGGGTCTTTTGTTCAAGACTAATCATAGCTAATATATTAGCTATTCTGGCTTAAATTGTCAAATTAGAATAATATATTAGCTATTTATTGTTGTTTTGTGGAAAGCATAGACATATAACATTTGCTTAACCTGTATTTTCGCGCCCGAAGGGTTTGGCGCATTTTGTGCGTCAGGAGCGTAGCGACAGCACAAAATGTGACAAAGAAAATATCAGGTTGAAGCAGTTGTTCTACGTTTTTTTATATTTTAAATTTATTTACTTCATTAATAAGTGAATCAATACTGACTTTATTTTCTAAACTAAGCTCATTTACTGCATTAACTGCGACAGTCATTTGTTCTGCACCACTTGCCATTTCATTCATTCCTCCAGTTATTTCTTGTGTGATCATATTCATATTAACAGCTTCTTTTGATACCTGTTTACTACCGGTTAGCATTTCGATTGAACTCGCTTGAACTTTTTGTGTAATATCATTTAGAATTGAGATTGCTTCAAGTACTTGTTTACTTCCTTCATTTTGTTCTTCCATAGCCCTACGAATACCATCCTCCTGTTCAGTAACTATTTTAACTTCATTTTCAATCGTATTAAAATTTGTCGCAACATCTTCTGAGTATTTAATTATTTTTACTATAGAATCTTTAATTCTTTTTAATACTGTACCGATTGTCTTAGTCTGAGTACTTGAGGATTCAGCAAGTTTTCTAATTTCATCAGCGACAACAGCAAATCCTCTACCTGAATCACCAGCGTGAGCAGCTTCAATTGCCGCATTCATCGAGAGTAAATTTGTTTGACTCGCAATATTTTGAATTATTTGGCCTATTTCCATAAGACCATCGGATTCTTTCGCAACGTCTTTAATAGCAAGTGTAATTATATCTAACACTTTTCTACCTGCTTCAGAAGAAAAGGTCAGTTGTTTAATGTTTTCAGAATTTTTAACAAGAGTTGTTGTAACACTACCAATATTCGCCATCATTTCTTCAATCGCTGAAGAAGACTCAGTTACATTGGCTGACTGGTCTAAGATAAGTTGGTTTAATTTATCTATGCCTTTGGATATCTGCTCCATAGTAGCACTTGTTTCGGTAACACTGGCAGATTGGCTTAATGTCTGATTTTTTATACTCTGAATGTTCGCTGTTATCTCATTAATAGCAGTAGCAGTTTCCGTCATATTACTAGAGAGGTTTTCTCCAAGAATTAGTAATGAATTTGACTGACTCCTAACATGAGCTACTAGATTACGGATTTTATCGAATGTTAAATTAAAGTACTTTGCCATGTCTGAAACTTCATCATGTGATTTAACTTCAATTTTTCTGGTGAGATCGCCTTCCCCCTCGGAGATATCCTTAAGTATAGTTATTGTCTGTACAAGTGGTTTTGTGATGGACCGTGATATCAACACTGATGAAATAATTGATAAAAAAAACAAAACTAAAAGTGCGATCGAAAGATTCTGAATAAAATCACTCATACCGTTTTTTATGATTACATCTATTTCTGATATAGGAATACCTATAAATCTTATACCTATTACATTCTTTTGTTTATCTATAATTGCTTGGTAGCCGGTTAGGTAAGGTAAACCAAGAATGTTAGCTTTTCCTACGTATGTCTCACCTTGCATAACTTTTTGATAAGCAGCACTATCAGTACCAAGAAAAGTACCAACTGCACGTAAACCGTCTTTGTTTAAAATATTTGTGCTGATTCTGCGAAAATCATTACCTTCACGAACAAAAATTGTAGAGACTACATTAAGATCGTCTCTGATAGCATCAACCATTGTATAGTTCCCTTCAATGGAATTTCCTTCTCGGTCGACTAAATGACTATCAATCAATTGAATTTCACCGTAATATCGACTTTCATAAACCTTAGTAGCTTGTAAGTCTCCCTGTAATTTCAAACTTAGTGTTAAATTTGTTAAATCGGCTGTGAGTCTATTTGAGTTCACGTATGAGACTATCGAAATAATCGCACTGGTAAAAACTGTCAATAACACAACTACAAGCATCAATTTTTTTCTTATCTTCACAATACTCTCCTTGAATATTTTGCTGTAAATATCTAAAGCTAATCCAAACTACTATTTGCGCGCGCAGCGTCCGTAGAACATTGTTTTAACTTGTAACGCAGCTTGACTGCGTTGTCGGCTTTGAAAATTATGTTAGGCGATACAGCTTACTTCCCAAGCAAGCATATTTCTTTATACATTACAATGTCGCCATTTTTACAGGCTGTAAAGCATATCCTAATTTTTGCATTATATTTGA
>JAAZCS010000260.1 GCA_012513125.1 Treponema sp.
ATTACCTTCTCCCGAAAAAAATTGACTGGAAAAACCATCTTCCCATAACATACTTCTAAATTCACCTGCAACTGATTCTGGCCCTTTTATAATCTGACCATTAACAATCAAGCCAATTCCAATTGCAAGATTTTTCTGTGAATGTGCTTCTGGTTGCAAAACTCGATACTCAGTTAATAGAAAAAGCATATTGTTAACATGCGGATTTGATGAAACCATAACCTCACCAAAACAACAACAACGAGCATCGTTTTCAATTGTTATTGGAACATCAACAAATTCAGAAACATCTTTTGCAAAAAATAATGGTTCTGTTACTAAAAGTGGTATTGAATATTTGATAATACCACGATCAGAATCAACAAGAGCTGGAATTCCTAATCCAACGCCAATCATTTTTATTTTTTGTTTTTCTGCTTCTGTTTTTATTATTTCATAAGCCCGCTTAAAATATCCTTCCAAGCCTAACTTACTATATAATTCTGGATTTACCATCTCTTGATATCTATAAAGAACAAAACCATGTAAATTAATAAGACAACAAATAAATTTTTCAGGATTTATTTCGATTCCGCCAATACAACCAAAATTCTGGTTTATTTCAAGATAAACAGGGCGTCTGCCACCTTGTGGTCCAGATACGCCCTGTGAAACTTCAGTAATTATTCCAATTTTATCTAGCGAATTAACAATTTTTGTGACGGTTGATTTATCAAGTCCTAAATTAGATGCAATTTCAATACGACTAATACTTTTTTGCCGCCAAATCAATCTGAGTATTCTTGAAACATTAATATCAGATAAAGAATTTAGCAATTTCATATTTTTTCAGAATACCAGTATTTTTTTATTCCCGCAAGTTTTCTTTTTTTTATAATTGTCTTAATTCATCATCTGAAATCAAATGAACATTTGCTTTAGTTAGAATTTCCTCAGTTTTTGGAACATCAGTTGTTCTAACAATCATACAGGCAGTATTTGTTTTATGTCCTGTAAATCCATACATATATTCAACATTACGATCATTCTTGCTTAATAATTCCAAAATAGAATTTAAGCTTCCAAACTCATCTTTTATTTCTAGTATCAGGACAGATGTAACTTTGATTATGTAATCATTTGCCTTCAATATTTCTGCAACTTTATTTGAATCATCAACAAGAATTCTTGCAATTCCAAAATCTGGAGCATCAGCTAAAGAAATAGCTCTTAAATTTATTTTATTATCTGTTAACACTTTTGTTAATTTTGATAATGAACCTGGTTTATTCTCTAAAAAAATCGATAATTGATTTACTGTCATAATTTCTCCTTGTTAAATCTTCTTATTAACTATGTAGCTTACGTGTATCTACAACCCTTTTTGCTTTACCTTCGCTTCTTGCTATTGATTTTGGAGCAACTAGAGTAACTTTTGCTTTAATTTGCAAAATAGTTTGAAGCGATGATGATAATTCTTTTTCCTTTCTTGCTACTTCAGAAATAACATCGCTGAATTTTTCAGGTGTCATCTCGACTTTTACTTCAAAAGTATCTGTATTATTTTCACGACCAACAATAATTTCATAAATTGGAGGATAACCATTTTGCAACAAAACAGTTTCTATTTGACTTGGGAATACATTTACACCGCGAATAATCAACATATCATCTGTTCTTCCCATTGGTTTTGACATTCTTACAAATGTTCTTCCACAACCACAACGACATCTGTTCAATATTACGATATCTTTTGTTCTGAAACGTAACAGAGGAAAAGCTTTTTTTGTAAGACATGTAAATACTAATTCTCCCTTTTCACCATCTGGCAACCTTTTTCCAGTTTTTGGATCAATTGTTTCAACTATAAAATGATCTTCGTTTACATGCATTCCTTTCTGTTCTTTGCATTCATACGCCACACCAG
>JAAZCS010000019.1 GCA_012513125.1 Treponema sp.
CCTGAGGCTGTTCTTCAATATCCTTTTTGTTAATCTCTCCAAGCTTATACACAAATGCCTTATGAGCCCGCTTCTGCGCCTCCAGTCCTTCATAATGAATGCTTTCCATATATTCTTCTTCGTCCGAAAAATCGGATCTTTGACACTTGCACAATGTAAAAATCGCTACAAGCCCTGAAAAGGCTTATTTTTTTTGTCAAATTTTCATTTTTTACTAGCGTACTTTATCGTACTGTGTTATAATATAAAGCATAGGAGGTGTAAGATATGAGATTAAAAGTTACTAAATCAAAAAATTCTGCTTCACTTTACGTTATTAAATCAATATATAATAGCAAAACACAATCTAATACTTCAAAAATAGTTGAAAAACTCGGTACTGAGGCTGAGCTTCTTGAGAAACTTAATGGTGAAGATCCTTATGTTTGGGCTAAGAATTATATAAATGAATTAAACAAAAAAGAAAAACTTGAAAACAAAGAGGTTCTTGTTAAATATCTTCCTAACAAGCAGATTTCTAAAGATGAACAGAGATCTTTTAACGGTGGTTACCTTTTCCTTCAAAAAATATACAATGAACTTGGCTTGAATAAGATTACTAAAGATATTTCTTCTCGCTATAAGTTTAATTACAACCTTGATTCAATTCTTTCAAGGCTTGTATACAGCAGAATTATTTTTCCTGCATCTAAACTTGCAACCAATGAACTATCCAAAAACTTTATAGAACAACCAGACTTTGATTTACATCAAATATACAGAGCACTTGAAGTAATATCAAAGGAATCTGATTTTATACAATCTGAACTTTATAACAACAGCCTTAAAGTCTATAATCGAAAAAAAGGAATTCTATACTATGATTGCACTAACTATTTCTTTGAAATTGAACAGGAAGATGGTTTAAAACAGTATGGTGTTTCTAAAGAACACCGACCTAATCCTATTGTTCAAATGGGTTTATTTATGGATGCTGATGGTATTCCACTTGCCTTTTGCATTAACAAAGGGAATACCAATGAACAAGTTACTTTAAAACCTCTTGAAGAAAAGATCATTTCAGATTTTAAGCTTTCAAAGTTTGTTGTATGCACAGACGCTGGACTTGCTTCAACTGCTAACAGAAAGTTTAATGATGCAAAAAACCGTTCTTTTATAACAACACAGTCTGTAAAAAAACTAAAAAAACATCTTAAAGAATGGGCTTTAGATACAAACGGATGGAAACTTTCTGGTTCTAATACTATTTTTAATATAAATGAACTCGATGAAGAAAAAGACTTCCAAAAAGTATTTCATAAAGAACGTTGGATAAAAGAAGATGGATTAGAACAGAAACTCATTGTTACTTTTTCATTAAAGTATAAGAATTATCAGGAAACAATCAGAAACAGACAAGTTGAAAAGGCACAAAATACAATAGATAAAAACCCTACAAAACTCAAAAAATGCAATGCCAATGATTACAAAAGATTTATAACAAAAAGCAGCTGTACTGATGATGGTGAAATTGCTAGTAACAACATACTTGGAATTGACATGTCATTAGTATCAAAAGAAGCTGCATATGATGGATTTTATGCTGTATGCACAAATCTTTCAGATGATGCTTCATCAATAATAAAGGTTAATCAAAAAAGATGGGAAATCGAAGAATGTTTTAGAATCATGAAAACAGAATTCAAGGCAAGACCAATATTTCTCCAAAATGATGACAGAATCGAAGCTCACTTTACTACGTGTTTTATATCACTTATGATTTATAGATTATTAGAAAAGAAACTGGAAGAAAAATTTACGTGCAGCGAAACCATAACAACACTTAAAAACATGAACTTCTTGGAAGTTCATGGAGAAGGCTATATCCCAACATATACAAGAACAGATTTAACTGATTCATTACATGACATTTTCGGATTCAGAACAGATTTTCAGATAGTAAATAATCAAACAATGAAAAAAATTTTTAAAAGTACGAAAAGTGAAAAAAGTACGCAAAAATAAAAAACATCAAAAAGCTTGGACAAGCCTATTTATAAGGTGTTCCAAGCTTTTTACAGTTCTCAACTGTCAAAGATGAGAATATCTATTCCAATTAAACGTCATAATCGTATCATTATCTATTCGAAAAGTCAATCACTGGCAAGTGTTTTTTTACATCCTCTTCCTCTAAAGGTTTATATAAATAGTACCCTTGAGCAAAATCACACGCAATCTCTTTTAATCGTTCATACTGACTTTCTTTTTCTATACCCTCGGCAACCACCTTCATATCCAGATTATGAATTAAATTCATAATACTATCCATAATCATTTTATTTTCAACCAGCAAAAACTTATCACAAAGCGATTTGTCCAGCTTAACTTTTTTCACTGGAAGATATGTCAGGTAATCAATAGATGAAAATCCAGTTCCAAAATCAAATCACTTTCTTCTGCAACTCGAATAAAGTCTCCTGCAGAAATATTATAATTTTTAAGTCGAACCAACGCTTCATAAGAACGTATTTCACCTGTTACAACATCCACTAATGGCTGATAAACCATTTTATATCCGTCCGTTTGCAGGGCTTCTCTCATAATATTTTCAAGATCATTTTTATTTGTAAGAATCTGCTGCATTGCTGCTTCGTAAAATACATAGGTATTTTTTCCTGCTCCTTTTGCCTGAAACATAGCCGTATCAGCTTTCATAATTAATTCATTTTCTCCAGTGGCATCTTCTGGAAAACAAGCAATCCCAGCACTAAAA
>JAAZCS010000261.1 GCA_012513125.1 Treponema sp.
ATAATAACCCTTGATATTAGTTTATAATATAAAAAACTCAAATCTAAGTTAAGCGTTCGTTCTCTTCTTTTTGTAAATTTAAAAGTTGCTCGCGGAGTTGATTCTCCATAGAAGACAATTCTTTCTCTGCATCCAAGCGTTTCGAGCGGCCTTCTTTTTGAATTCTAAGCGTTTCTTGTAAAGTTTCGATGAGGTCTTGCTGTGTTTTTTCCAAAGTCTCGATATCAATAATTCCACGCTCGTTTTCTTGAGCCGTTTCAATGGCGGAAATTTTTAGCATTTCTGAGTTTTTTAGCATGAGATCGTTAGTCGTTTGAGAAACTTGTCGTTGCGCTGTCACAGCATCTTTTTGACGTAAAAGTGTCATGGCAATGGCTACTTGATTTTTCCAAAGTGGAATTGCAGTATGAATTGAAGCTTGAATTTTTTCAGCCAAAGCTTGATTTGTATTTTGAATCAAGCGAATTTGTGGGGCTTGCTGAATTGTCATTTGACGCGTTAACAATAAATCGTGTGTCCGTTTTTCAAGTCGGTCAAGAAATTGATTAAGGTCATTAACTGTTTGCACATCCATTTGACTGGAAGTCTTTTCTGCCTGTTCAATTGCTTGCGGAATGATTGTTTCTTGTAATTCTTGACGTTTTACCTCACCAGCAGCAATATAAATATTGAGCGCATGAAAATAATCTTCATTTTTTTTATAAAGTTGTTCTAAAATAATATTATCATTTAACAAGCCGTTTTTCTCGTGTTCCAATTTGATTGCAATTTTATCAATTTGCGCACCAATTTGTTGGTATTTAGCTGTAATTTCGTAAACACTTTGTCTAACTTTACCAAACATTTTTCTAAAAATATTCTTGTCTTCTACTTGTAAGTCAGCGGGGCTAGCTTCGTTCAGTTTAAACATGAGTTCATTCAATGAGTCTCCAAGCTCCCCAATGTCTTGGTTTTGAACGTGATCTAACATGGAATGTGAAAAGTCACCTAATTTTTTTTGAGCTGCTGCACCGTAGCTAATAATAGCAGACATATTTTTTTCGTCTATTTGGGCTGCTAAGGCTCGCGCTTGTCGCTGGCTTTCCTCCGGCAAACGTGAAATCAGTGGGTCAACTGTTTTCGTATTCATGAGTTTATTTTTTTCTGTTTCGAATTGGTCTGTATTAGCAAAGGGATCAGTAAAAGGGTTGGCTAATAAGTCTTCTAATTCTTGGTTGACATCTTTCTGTTCATTATCCAATCTTATTCCTCCTATAGTTCAGTTTCTGATGGTTCTTTCACAACTTGAGTATTATTATCGCTTTCACGTCCATAATTCGCAAGTTCGATTTCTATTTCAGCACGATTTAAGTCATTAGCCATAAAGTCACGATAGCTACTTTCTATTTGTTGGCAAAGTGCATCAATTGCTTCAGCGCTTTTAGCCAGTATTTGATAAGTTTCTTTTGTCTTGGAAAGATGACTATCTATTTCAATGTAGTGACTGGTTAACTCTTTTAAATTGGGGAGTTGCGTGTATAAAAAAGTATTAACATCGTGTAAACGATTAGGTTGTTCAACGATATGTCTAAAAAAATCTTTTAGTACTGGCATGGTATGGTTACGGCTCGTTATAGCTAAAAGCTTGGTGTTTTTTTTAATGTTTTTCTCTATTTCGTAAATGTCAATTCGTGCTGTATACATAGTTTTTCGGAAAAGATTCATCTCATCTTTTGTTAATCCCTTTACTTGATAGAAAGCTTCTTTTTCGGGGCTCACACGCTCTAAAGAAGGGTGAGTAGTATTTGGATTCTTGATTTTCTCTTTTTGATAAAGAAAAGCGCCCAAAATAAAAGTTAAGGCAAGCGAAGTGAAAAAATCAAATCCAAAACCGAAAAAGAGCACGATTAATGCTATCAGACAAATGACATTCGTAATGGTAAAGTAGAGTACATTTTTAATAGATGCCAACATCTCTGTTCCTCCTAATAAAACTTATATTTATCTATCTTTATTTTAACATATTGGGAACTAAGGCCATCAGTCAAAAGGATGATTTTACTAAGATAATGATGAAAGAGATGATTACAGGTTGTATTCCTGTTAATAATTACGGTATCATGAGAATAAAGACTTTGAAAAGGGAGTTGCTAGTATGGAGTTTGAAGAAAAAACACTTAGCAAAGAAGTTATTTTTGATGGGGTCTTAGTACATTTAGAA
>JAAZCS010000262.1 GCA_012513125.1 Treponema sp.
AGTATGGTTCTATTGCTTTCAGGCTGTTTACCGAGAAATCCCATTAAAGGTAAAAGCAACAGAACAACAAACCAAAGTGCTTGCTGAAATGTCATTAATAACGAGTTTAGGGATCCATCGTTGTAGTATATTTCTTTTAAAAACATTGAAAGCTCATTAGATCTTTCTGGTATTGATTGGTAAAAATTTCCTTCGACACCCCAGGCAAAAGATCCATCAGAAAAAATCACAAGGGCTTTTTTTCCTAAAAACTTGAGGTACCCGAAAAACTTAAAGTCTCTTAGTCTCTTTTCAATGACTTCAAGATTTTTTTCGTTTCTTTCTTCAGCTGTTTTGAAAGACGCTGAAAAATCGATATCATCTTGAGAAAAAACACCATTTGTCTTTTCATTAAGCCCCATCATTGCCAAATGATAAATCGAGAAAGACTCTTCATCATTAATTCCAACACCAAGCAAATTTTTAGATAAGGAACTTATTCCCAAAACTGGGAAGATGGATAATCCAACCAAAAATATAGACAATAAAAAATTTACCCATTTTTTCTTGTCCATTTGAGTAAATACTTTTAGTAGCTCAACAAAAATTATTGCAACCAAAACAAGCAGAACCGTTTTTCTAATTGTCGCACCATATAAACTCAGAAACCCAATAAAAAACCATTTCAAGTCCATTTTTTTATCCGGATTAATCGTAATATATAAGTAATAAATTAAGATTGGCAACAATATTGAAAATGTGTCTGCGTAAGGCACTGAAATCCATGGAGACAGACCCACCAACAAAGAAAAAAGCAACCAAGAAATCTTGGAAATTTTTACACTATTTGTAATCTTGTAAGCGCTCAGATAAGTAAAGACACCCGCAAGATTTACAAATAGAACATTTACAATCAATATTCCCAAATATTCGTTGACACCAAACCCTTTGGATATCTTTGCAATAATTACCATGATTCCAGTTATGTTGATATTTCCTGGAAATCGTGAATAAGGATACCAAATATTATTTGTTCCGTTAATTATTTCAAAGACGGTGTCTCTGATTCCTCCAGCATCCCAACCAGTATAAAAGAACATCTTTGAAACAATAACCAGTTGAAGAATAAACAAAAGAATGCTTGCAATAATAACCCAATAAACTGCTTGTTTATTGGTGCTGGTTTTCTTATCGCTCACTTTTATTAAGAAATACAAGAGTATACAAAAAACAAGGCTAATAATAAGCAATTCGCGATTTGAAAGTAAGAATACTTTTTTAGTGAAATATTTTGTGGAATCACTAAAAATGAATATATCGGCAATAATTAACAAAAGCATTGAAATAAATGAATACTGAACTACTGCAGAAATTGTATTAGCGGATATAAGTCTCTTTTTCATTGCCGACTGTCAAAAAATTGTCGATGTTTCCACCAACTTAATCCTTCCAATTCAATGGTTACCTTTTATGTCACATTGAACCTAAAATATTGGGGTTATAATAACACACCTTTCAAATTTGCAAAAATTCGAAAAGCTGAGAATTTTTTGGAAAAGCTGAGCTGTAAATGTTAATTAAAGAGACCAATGTGAACTTATCAGTTGTCATACCTGTGTATAACAGCCAAGACATTCTGCCAGTTTTGGTTAAAGAAATCTGTCTAACACTTGATCAAATTGATGGAGAGCATGAGATTATAC
>JAAZCS010000263.1 GCA_012513125.1 Treponema sp.
ATTTCATGTAAACTATTTTCAGAAGAAACTAAATTTGAGTCAATAAGCGACATAAATTGGATTACAAAGGAAATCACTTCAAAAATCTCACTTGACACAAAAACTGCAAAAATTGAAATGCCTTCTGGAAAAAAAAGTGCCTCTTTAGAAATAAAGACTAGAATGCCTCAATTAATTCAACCTTCTCTTCTTTCTCTTTTTGTTGATTCAACAAAATCCATTTCAGATTCACTTCAATACGATTTTCTTTCACAAGTTCAGATAAATAACTTTATTTTGGACGGTCACAAAACTCCTGATGTATTTTCAACAGATACAAATAAAATAAAAACAAAAAATACTACAAATGTTCAAAATCTTTCTAAATTACTAATTAAACACGACAAAGCATTCTTACCAAATGAGCCAATAGACATTGTTCCGTCTCGTGCATATTCGGGAATTATTATTGATGCTCGAGGAAAATATCCAGTCCATGGGGAATATATAGAAAGCGAAGTTTATCCATGTTTATTTCCAACAATTTGGGACGACGAAATGGAAGAAATTTTTGAAAAAACGATGACTAATCCATCAATTTCAAAAGAAAATGGAATTGCTTCTTATCATTATTCTGACAACATTCAGGACTATGAAAATATTGTAGGCTCAGATCCGTTATACATTCGAGCAGTAGAAGTTTATGGCAGAAACAGAACAGATCCTCTAATTTCTAGGAAAGATGCATTAAAAATTTTAACAATAAAAGAAAATGTAAAGCTTATTGAACAAGGAAAAATAGTAATTCTGCTTGATAAAGAAAATTTGATTTACACAATTAGTATTCCAGAAAAAGATCAAAACTATTATGCAAATCTTGGCAAAACAAAGCAATATTATTATGAAAATAAAGTTCCGGGTGTTACTGTTTCAGACTCACCAAATGGAATTCTGTTTTCAGTTGATTTAAAATTTATACCAGATTCTCCAGAACTTCTTCCGTCTGAAATAGAGCGAATACAATCTATCGCTGAGCAATTAAAATATTTGGTAATGGATGATAGCTATACAATTTTAATTGAAGGTCATACAGCTGATGTTGGAAAACCGACAGGACAATTGAACTTATCAATTGACAGAACAAGAACTGTTATGAACGAATTGATAAATGAAGGGCTTAACAGAAAACTTTTTTCATATAAGGGATATGGCGGAACAATGCCTGTTGCAACAAATGATACTGAAGAAGGCAGAGCACAAAACAGGCGTGTCGATATTACAGCAAGACCAAAAGCTACTTACATTCAGCGCGATTGGTAGATAAACTTAAGAATTATCTTTTTTTCTCTGTTTTTCTAAATACAACATTGAATCGGCTTCGGCTAAAAGAGATTGTAAGTTATATTGAAAATCTTCATTAGGATATATACAAGTTCCAAGACTTATTGATAGTTTATATTTTGAATCATTATTTATAGACCATTTTTGGCATTCATTATCAATAGATTTCTTAATTCTGTTAAAATATTTTATATCCAAACCAGGGCAAACTACGGCAAATTCATCACCGCCAATTCTTGCAACTATATCATTGGAACGAAATTGTTTCTTTAATATTTGAGCTTCAGCGATAATAGCTTTATCACCTTCTTTATGACCAAAACTATCATTTATTTTTTTTAGCCCATCCATATCACAATAAACTATTAATCCAGTCTGCCCCATTGAAGAAGCAAAATCTAGAGTCTTCTTACCTAAGTCAAAAAAACCACGTCTATTTGTAATTGAAGTTAAATCATCTGTGCAGATTATATTTCCCAATAATTTATTATTCTTGATTATTTTATCATTTTCTTTTTGAGCTTCTTCATTAGCCACATATGAAGCAATTAATGAACTGATTGATGTTGTAATAACCTCATAAATTGAATCGTCCATTTCTGATCGTCTAACTAAAAAATATCCATATTGCATTGTCTTATAAAAAAGAGGAAGCACCAATATTCCCTTATTATTTGAACAAATAATTCCGTCTGGTATCATTGTATCATTTGGATTAAAAAACATTTTTTTTGTAGAAGAATTAATCTCATTTTGCAATACATCATCAAAGGCTAAAAAAACATATGCTTTTTTTGGAAGATTAAAATAATCAAATACTTTAATTTTTTCAATAGGTTTTAGATAGATTACAATACTGGCAGCTTTGATATCAAATGCCTTTAACTGTTTTTCCAAATCATTTATAATTTGTGCAGCATTATTCTTATTCTCTATGGAAGTATACATCAGCATTGCTTGAAACAATCTTGTAGATTTCATATACCAATCAGAAACTGTATATGTATTCTTACTGTTATCAATCGGATTAACTTCTATAGAAACATCTTCATCATTAATATATTTATCCTTAAATTCAGATGCTCTTGTTGATTGTCTGAACACTGCTTTTGCTTTTACAACTTGAACAGGAGGAACTTTTTTCTTATTTAACAACTCATCAATAGTGTCAGCTGCAACACGACCTTGTTCTTGTAATGACTGAGAAATAGTTGAGAGACTCGGAATTGAGAATGAAGATGGGGATAAATTATCAAAACCGACAATAACCAAATCGTTTGGGACAGATATTCCTTTTGAATTAACAAAATAGATGCATGCAAAAGCCATATCATCGTTTAAGGCTATTACTGCATCAAAATCGAAAGCGGATTTTTCTGCATAATATTTATTTAACAGCTCTATTGTTCCAGAATAATTGAAATCAGAATACAAAACTGTAACTGAAGAAAAATCAATTCCGCTTTCTTCAATAACTGACTTTACAACTTCCATTCGCTCTATAACTTCTACAGATATAGAATTAACACCAATAACAGCAATCTTTTTAGCTTTATTATCAATAACTACATGTTTGATTAACTTACTATATGCATCTTTAAAATCCACAATTATTGAAGGAACATTTTTCAAAGATGTAGAAATACTAACTAATGGCAAAGATTTATAAGTTTTTATAAAAGATTCAAAATCGTTTTTTGATAAATAACGCATCAATGAACCTGATATAAGAATGATTCCGTCAATATTATTCTTAGTAACAAATACATTTATAGACATGAATTGATAACCAAAAGTATCTTTTTGATCATTTGGACTACCAATGTGAAAAATAAAAAGATCCATGTCTTTTTCTGATATTCTTTGAGAAATGCTTTTTATTAAGAAATTAACATACTCTGAATATAGATAATCTATAACTAAAGCAATTCTTTTTTTAGATTTTGTCATTTAATTTCCCATCCACCATATTTTTAATTACATATAAAATTTAAACTTTTAGTAAATCATCTCACTTTTCCTTAATAATAACCAGATTATTTTTTTGATATTCAGGTAAAAATTTTGTTATTTTTCCATTTTCAAACTGAACATCAATTACAAATTCCCCATCAACTAATCTTCTGTTTGTTATAAACCCATATCCATAATCATCGTGAAATATTTTTGTTCCTTTCTGCCATTTCTCTGCAATTTCATCTTTTTCACCAAATTGAGAATTTATAGTGGTAGTACCAGTGTTGTTTACATCACGAAATCCGTATGGAACAGTACCTATCACTTTATATGCAGAATATGATTCCTTTATAAACATACTTGGCTTCATTTGTGTGAATTTTCCATACATAAAACGAGAAGTAACGGATGTTATATATAATTCATTTTTTGCTCTGGTAATTCCAACGTAGAACAATCTTCTCTCTTCTTCTAAATCAGCCCCAGTTTTTCCCGCTCTCGGAAAAATTCCATCTTCTAGACCAGTTATTATTACCTTATTAAATTCCAATCCCTTAGTATTGTGAAGGGTAATCAATGTGACATATTTTTTACCCTGATTTTCATTTTCATTCTGTAAATCAAGAGCTTGTTCCAAATTTATGGAATCAAGAAACGACATTAATCCATCCAATGAATCATCAAAACTTGCTGCACTATTTGCCAATTCTTGTAAGTTTGCAACTTTCTGAGTATTATCATTGCTATCAACATCCTTATAATATTCATCTAAAGAAAATTCATGAATCAATAAAGCAATTAAATCTGAGAGCTTATTGCCTTTTGAAAGATTTTGAAGAATTTTTTCATATGATTTACAAAAAGAATCAATATTTTCTTTAGCTTTTTTTGATAAAGACAAATCATCTCGGCTACAAGTTTCAATTATACTTTGCAATTTTTCACCAGACATTGCTTTTTCAATTATTTTATCTTGAGTTTTGTCACCAATTCCTCGTGAAGGCTTATTGATTACGCGTCTAAAATAAATTTCATCTTTTGGGTTTACAATTAAAGATAAATATGACAATGCATCCTTAACTTCTTCCCTTTCATAAAATTTCATAGAACCTACTACAGCGTAAGGAATCTTTCTTTTAACCAATTCCTTTTCAAAGCTTAAAGATTGTGCATTTGTTCTATATAAAATTGCCCAATCATCATAATTACCGCCATTCATAGTTGATTTTTGAATTAAATCCGCAGCAAATTCAGCTTCTCTATTTTGATCTTGTAAGAATGCTAAAACAGGATTTCCACCCTCGCCTCTTGCGGCAATAAGTGTTTTTCCAAGCCTATCCTCATTATGTTGAACAACCAGACTTGCTGCATTCAAAATTTTTGACGTAGAACGATAATTTAGTTCAAGTTTAATGATGTCCGTATCTATAAATTCTTTTGGAAAAGAGAGAATATTCTGAACTTCAGCACCTCTAAAATGATAAATTGACTGATCATCATCACCTACTACACAAACATAAGTGTTAGTTTTTTCTTCCAAACCAGATAATTTTTTCAATAATTTGTATTGTGCTATATTTGAATCCTGGTATTCATAAACCATTATCACCTTAAATCTGTCATGAATCTTTGATGCCAAATACGGATTTTCATCCATTATCAAAACGGGCATCATAATTAAATCTCCAAAATCAACGTTACCTGTAGCTCGCAATCTATTTTGATATTGTTTATATATGTCGTTTAAATCAAATTCAGATGCGATAAAACTCAAGTCATCTTCAGGAGAAAGACAATAATCTTTTGCCAATGATATTTGATGAGCTGCCAATTTTGCTTCTTTTATTGAGAGAGACGGAATCGATTTTCTAATTAACACCTGCATATCTTGATCATCATAAACGGTGAAATTTGAATCAAAACCTATTGTATTTGAAAATTTTCGCAAAAACCACGAACCGAAAGAATGGAATGTTCTAATCTGACTCAATTCCGCTCTCTGTTCAATGGATACTGCCCTTTCTTTCATTTCATTTGCAGCTTTTTTTGTAAAAGTCACAGCTAAAATTGATTGAGGGCTAACGTTCTGTGTATTTATTAGATATGCTAATTTTGTTGTTATTACTCTTGTTTTTCCAGAACCGGCACCAGCGAGAATCAGTAAAGATTTTCCTTGATGAACTACGGCTTCACGTTGCTTATCGTTTAAAACTTCTAAATATTCATCAAATTCATCATTCATAATGGATATCCAATCTTCTGTTCATGTGCTTAATCTGTTTTTCTTTGTATAAATTTTTATCTGCTTCTTTCAATAAAATTTTCAAATCTGTTGATAAAGACAAATCTGCATATCCAAGACTAATTGATAAAACAAATGGAAGATTTTTTTCTTTAGAAATTCTTTTATTTTCTTCATCAATTCTTTGTTTTAGATTTTCAAAATTAGAAATATCAAAATACAAAGCAACAATTCCAAATTCATCACCGCTTAATCTACCGACAATATCTTTTTCATTAAATACTGTTTTAAGCACCGACGCTTGAAGTTTTATTGCTTTATCACCAACAGAATGTCCATATTTATCATTAATTGCTTTCAATCCATCCATATCCGCAAAAAATATATATCCTGCTGTATTCAATTCCTGCATTATATCTAAATTTTGTTGACCTATATCGAGGAATCCTCTTCTGTTTAAAATTTTTGTAAGCTCATCAGTATGGGTTTGAAGTTGTAAATCGATATTTTTTTCCATCAAAGAATTCTTTTCAGCCATAATTTTTTCTGTTTGAATAATTTTATCTGTATACTCATACGCTTGCGAAATATCTTTAAACAATATCTTTAAATAGACTTCATAATTTGCAAATTTAGTATTTTTCATTTTGCATGAAATAAAACCATAGTTCATTTCACCAGAAAAAATTGGTTGTATAATAAAATTTCCCTTTTCATTATTACAACATGAAGACAACAATTCCTTAGTTTTTACATAAATACCAGGTCTAAATTCACTTTTATTGGTGTTTTCATTATCATACATATATAGTTCAATTGTATCAGGGAAGGTAAACTTTCTTTCATAATCTGCATATACAGGTTCTTTGTACAAATAAACATACATCTCAGACATTTCACATTGTTCAATTATAAATTTCATTTTGAAATGGAATTGTCTAAGTGTATTTGAACTTCTAAGAATATCTATCAATCTCATCAAGTTATTTTTTTCATCTAAATTAGTCAGATAATTTTCAAAGCTATTTGCAATCTGATTTTCTTTACAAGTTTTTCGACATTCATTTTTGTATATTTCTGATAAATTTGATTCTTTTATGCATCCACAAGATTGTCTATATTTTATTACTAAATCATTGTAAATATTTTTATCAACTTTTACACCATTAATTATCTGTTCTGCTATTCTCGCTGTTTTACAACCTTCTTCAAAAAAATCCTGATTTACTGTTGAAAGTTTTGGTGCTGAATATCTTGTAATAAGTGCATCATCAAACCCAATTACCTTTACGTCCTTTGGTATTTTTACATTCAATTCTTTCAACACACTAATAGCACCTATTGCCATGTAGTCATTTGATGAAACAATTGCGTCAAAATTTACATCTTCCGCTTTCTCAAATCTCTCTCTTATTGCACTTTCTCCGCCAGCAATAGTAAATTGTCCTTCATAAATCAAATCAGAATAAAATGTCAAACCATTATTTTTTAGAGCTTCCTTAAAAAATTCAAATCTTTCTTTAGCCTCTGGAGAACCAGTGCCTACTGCAGACAAAAAAGCTATTTTTTTACAATGATGAATTTTTTTTAAGTGATGAACTATTTCATTGTAAATATTCTTGCAATTAATACGGATTGAATATGAATTAGGAAGTTTTAAATCTACTGCGATAGAAATAATTGGTTTACTTGTTGAATTTTTTAATATGTTTATAAAATCAGACTCTGGGATAATCGAACAGTATGCACCAGAAAATACTATTATAATATCAATATCATCAATATCAATTAGATTCATTCCAGCCCAATATTGACAATCAATAGGATTGATACTGTATTTTCCATATTTTGTTTGTAGTATTATTAGTTGAACATCTTTATCTTTAAAATAATCTGTTACACCCTGCAATAAACTATAGCAATATTCAATTGTAAAAGAAGGAACCAAAACAGCCACTCTTTTCATTACTTTTCCCCAATTTTTTTATTTTTAAATCTTTTTTATGAATACAAATATTTTATTTCTTTTTTTACACTTTTTTTAACAATTTGAATAAACTGACTATCTAAGTCAATTCCATTAACAGATATGATTTTTACTTTTACTA
>JAAZCS010000264.1 GCA_012513125.1 Treponema sp.
AAGTTATCCATTGTTAAAACCGCTAAAACTGTTCTAGAATCAGTTTCAAGTGCAGAAAATGATTCAGCTTTATCAGACAAAATTAAAGCTCTTTCGGTGGTTTTAATATATGCCCGTAATAAAGTTGCTTCATCAGAAAAATCACCAGAAAGATAATTGATTCCACGGAAACGGCTGTCATCTTTTATTCTTTCCATTTGATCTGATGGTCCGTTATTCAGTAGAACAATCATTTCTAGAGGAACATCAGGATTTGAAGTTATTACGCCTTCTAGAATTTTTTCAAAATCGGGTTTCCAACCGCAAATAAGAAAGTGATTTTTAATTTTTTTCAATTGAATAAGTCCTCTGTCTTTTTTTAACTGTTTATCAAATAGAATGGATGCGATTTTTCCACTAAAAGCCGCAAAAATAATAACTCCAAATAATAAGAGGATAAGTCCTGCAAATCTTCCAATGAATGATTGAGGAGTTATGTCACCGTATCCAACTGTTGTTATTGTTACAAGCGTGTACCAAAAAGCATCAAAAAATGTATTGATTTTTGAATTATTGTCGTGTTCTGTAATAAAAATGATGTACATCAACAAAAATAAAATTGAAACCAGAAAAACCGTGTAGATTACCGCACGATTTGAAAAAAAATGCTTTATTGATGAAAAGATTTTCTTTTTTTTTTAAGGAATTACTGCCATTTAGTATATATGATAATCCTATTGTGAAAATTTGAAAAGTAGGATAAAAGTTTACTCATGAAAATTGTGATTATACATGGTCAGAATCATAAAGGTTCGTCTTACAATATTGGAAGAAAAGTTGCTAATTCACTTTGTGAAGAAAAAGATATAACAGAATTCTTTTTACCAAAGGATTTAAATCATTTTTGTTTGGGCTGTTACAATTGTGTTGAAGATGAGGCAACTTGTCCTTTTTATTCGCAAAAACTACCAATTATCAATGCAATTAAAGACACCGATTTGTTGATTTTTACAACTCCTGTTTATTGTATGCGCGCTTCTGCACCAATGAAATCTTTTTTAGATTTGACGTTTACAAACTGGCTTACTCATAAACCAAAAGATTATATGTTTACAAAAAGAGCTGTAATAATTGCAACAAGTGCTGGTTCTAGTGGAAAAGGCGCTCTTTCTGATATAAAAACTAGTATTGGGTATTGGGGCATTAATCCTATTCATTGTTACGATGTTGCTGTTCAAGCTATGAATTGGGCTTCAATTAAACCTGAAAGAATGAAAATTATAGAAAAGTTGATTTCAAAAATAGTAAGAAAGCAGAAGAAACTTCAACTACAAAAACCAAAGGTAAGCCTAAAGACAAAAATCATGTTCTCTTTTTTTGCAGGAATGCAAAAAGCCAATTGGGGTGCAAGTCCTACAGAAAAAGAATATTGGAACAACAAAGGTTGGCTTGGAAAGGCAAGACCTTGGAAAGTTTAGATATTTGAAAATCTAAACTTATTCAATTATTTTGTAAGCAAAAACGTAAAAGTTTCCGTTTTGTAATTGGTTAAAACCATTTTCAGTTTTAGAGATTTTTCCTAAGAATTCAATTTTCCTATCAGAAATTGAGTTAAAGTCAAAGTCTGTATTAATTTGAGTGTAGCCTTTTGGAATGGAAGGAATCTCTTCTGTCCACGCATACAAGGTGAATGTTTCTTCACCATCTGTAATCAAGCCTGCAAAAGAAAACGGTACATTGCCAAAACTAGCAATTCTTCCTTGCTTGATTGCATTTGGTGTTGAAGGTTTTGAGAATGAACAGAATGATATAAATGTAGCCAAAATAAAAAAAACTTGTATTAATTTTTTCAACTGTTAATTCCCCATGTTGTTGGGGCATTGTCTTGTTCCTGTGCCATTATAAAGATTGTTTGGTCAACAGATGATGAAGTAAAGTTTATTGTTACAGAATCTGATTCTGCCTCTCCCAAATAATGAATTATAAATCCTTTTGGTTTAATTTCCACATTAGTAGCATTGCTAAAAATAATGGGACCATTTACTGTTGTATAATTAACTATATTAGAAAAATCTGAGCTCCATAAATCAATTTTACCCATTGGATAAGAATACCCGTTATAAGTTATTGATTGTTCTGCATCTTTATTTAAAGTATGTGAATCTTGTTTACCTTGAAACACCAAAGATTCCAAGAAATATTGAACTAAGTTGTCATAACTTTCTCCTGTTGCATATTCCAAAGATGATTCAGCGGTATAATTATTTAGAACAACATTTTTTTCAAATAAAGCTCCTCCATAGTTACGAGCAAGAAAAGCTCCAAAGGCGTAAGAAATTGCATAACATTCACCACCAAAAGGAGAACCTTGTGCAGGATTCAAACTGAGTGTGTAATAAGCCTTATTTAGATATGAAAGTCTGCTATATGGTGAATGTTCTATTTTTGAAAAAGAAGGAACAAGTTCAGATATTTTAGATGACATCATGTCCTCACTAAGCATGGCGGTCATTTCTTCAGTAAAAGTTGCTTGAGTAGTGTTTCTGTTACTAAAGTTCAACATATGTTGGAATTCATGGACAATTGTGGAATATGTATCTTCTTTTGAAGAATTAGCATAATCAGAATCAATATAAAGAAACTTGCCTTTGTTGGATTTTGATAAAATGTTAATTGAATCTGTATCTAATCCTGTTGGAGTCTTACCGTTTAAATCATAATAATCTCTACTCCAAAAGTAGCCCATAATACTAGTACTATAAATATCAAAGAAAACTATATTCACTTTTGGATTTGTTGTTATTGTAACTTCTACGCCACTATCGTCAGATGTGTATTGATATAGTTTATTGAGTTCTGTCCCAGTAATATGTGGTTCATATTCATAAAGTTTATCAAAACTTTCTCCAAAAGATTCTGCTTCTTCACTTGTAATCTGCTTATCACCACTTCCATAGTATCTGTCAATTATCCAAACTGTGCAATGTTCACCTTCATAACGAACAGTTGCTTGAGCAGAAGCGTAAGATCCGCCTCCTGTAGCATCATCAACATAAAAAGAATATGTTTTACCAACATTGTTATATGACGGAGTTGGTGTTACTGTTTTTGCTAATAAAGATGGTTCTGTAATATTCAAACCAAGAGAACTAGGTGTGTAAACTGGTAGCGAAAGATAAGTGCGAGAATCATCATTTTCTATATTTTGAGGAAGAATGTTTGTGTTGTTGTCATCAGAAGTTAGTGAACGGGTTCCTGAATAAACTGTTATTGTCTTTTGGTCGCTTGTTGATAAGGCAGAACTTCCAGAATTATAGCGAACAGCGTAAAGTTTTTTCCCGCTTACATCAGTTATTGTTTTTGAAGTATCAGTTTTTGAGACTTTCCAGGTAGTACCTTTTTTAATAGCCGATTGTTGATTAATCAATGCAATCATCAAAAGTGCATTTGAATCAATTCCACTTTTACATGAGTAAGTTGTCATTACTAAAGAAGAAACCAATACAAAGAATGAAATAAAGAGAAATTTGTTTTTACTTTTCATAAAACTCTGGAAGGGTATAATAAAAGTTCAGTACTAAAACATCCGAAAATACAATTAAAGGAGCAAAAGGATGAAACGGTATGACAAAGAATTTAAAGAGCAAGCGCTGATCTTGTCTGATGAAATTGGAGTAAAAAAAACTTCGGAA
>JAAZCS010000265.1 GCA_012513125.1 Treponema sp.
ATGGGAAACTATCAAGTACGGTTCTTAGGGGACAAGGGCGGAGCAATCCGCCTGCGTTACCCGACAGAACAGAAATCGTGAATAGACAAGAAGCAGAAATAAGATTAAAAAACACTTTTGGATTTGACCATTTTTATGATGAGCAATGGGAAACTATTGATTTAATGTTTAAAGGGAGAAGAGTTTTATTAATCGAAAAAACTGGGTTTGGGAAATCTCTTTGCTTTCAATTTCCTGCAACTCAATTTCCAGGACTGACTGTTATTTTCTCACCATTAATTGCTTTGATGAGATACCAAGTTAAAGGGCTGAATAGTAAAGGGATAAAGGCAAAAATTATAAATTCAGAACAAACACCAGAAGAAAATTCACAGACTATACAGGAAGCAATAAGCGGTAAATTAAAAATTCTGTATATAGCTCCAGAAAGGCAGGAAAATCAAGAATGGATTGAAGCTACAAGAAGAATGAATTTATCGATGATAGTTATTGATGAAGCTCATACTATTTCTGTTTGGGGTCACGATTTTAGACCTGCATTTAGAAGGATTATTAATCTTGTCAAGCTGTTACCACAAAATCTACCAGTATTAGCAACCACGGCAACTGCAACAAAACGAGTACAAGAAGATATTGAAAAGCAAATATCAGGAAACATTCAAACTATTCGCGGAGAATTAATAAGAGAAAACTTTAGATTATATGTAATAAAAGTAAAGTCAGAAGATGAAAAACTTTTATGGTTAGCAGAGAATTTGCCAGTATTGGAAGGTAACGGAATCATTTATACAGGAACGAGAGTTAATACAGAAATATATTCACGATGGTTTGAATTTTTAAATATCAAAACAACTGAATATAATGCAGGACTGGATTCAGATTCACGAAAAGAAATTGAAAACGGATTAATGAATAACAGATGGAAAGCCGTAATCTCAACAAATGCGCTTGGAATGGGAATAGACAAATCTGATATTCGATTTATCGTTCATACACAAATACCTGCGTCTCCCATACATTATTATCAGGAAATTGGAAGAGCCGGAAGAGATGGAAAACCCACTAAATTGATATTGTTTTATAATTCATCGAAAGATGAAAACGGGATTGAAGAAGATGTGAAACTTCCACAAGCATTTATTGATGGTGGTCGTCCAAGTATTAAAAATTACAACAAAGTAATTAATGTTCTCAAACATGAACAATCAGGTGAACGTCAAATAATGAAAGCTACAAACCTTAAACAAACACAAGTAAGAGTTATAAAAGCAGATTTGATTGAACAAGGAATAATAAAAGAAGTTATTTACGGGCGCTCAAAGAAATATGAATATCAATTTAACGCACCAGAACTCAACACTAAAGCATTCGATGAACTAAGAGAACAAAAATTAAAAGAATTAAGTGCAATGTTAGAATACGTTAACCTAAAATCATCAAGAATGAAATTTTTGTGTGATTATTTGGGAGATAATTCACATACACACTATCAAAATTGTGATAACACGACACTTGAACCATATATATTAAATCCACAAGAACAAACTAAACTAAAGTTGCAAGAATTTCGAGAGTCATATTTTCCCGAACTGATTGTCGAAAGCACACACTCAAATATTGTAAATGGAGTTGCTTCCAGTTATTATGGCGTTTCAAGTGTAGGAGCAGCATTACATAGGAGTAAATATGAGAATGGCGGAGATTTTCCGGATTTTCTCCTAAAGCTTACTTTAAAAGCCTTTAGAAAAAAATATGGACAAGAAATATTTGATTTTATTGTTTATGTGCCTCCAACTGAATCAGGTGATTTAGTGAAAAACTTCGCAGAAAAATTATCACAAGTTTTAAAAGTTCCAATTTCTCATAAATTGATTAAAACAGGTGTAACTCAACCTCAAAAAGTATTTAAAAACGGTTATCTTAAAAAAGACAATGTAGCTCAAAAATTCAGTTATTCTGAGCCAAGAGAAATAGTGGGAAAATCGGTCATTATATTTGATGACATTTTCGATAGTGGAGCAACAATTAAAGAAATTGGAAATGTTTTAACTAAATTTGGGGCAACGAAAATTGCACCTTTAGTTATTGCAAGAACTGTAGGTGGTGACATTTAAATAATTGATTATGAATAAAGAATTAACATATTGGTTGGCTTTGACTCACGTTCCAAAGATTCAAACAAAAAAGAAAAACGAGATAATTGTCCGACTTTTTGAAAAAGGCAAATCAATTATTGACTTTTTTGAATTTAAGCAATCAGTCTGGGAAAATGATTATGAATTAAATCAATCAGAAATAGTACTTTTTGAAGAAGCAAAAAAAGAGCTATCAACTTATGCCTTTTTGGTTGAAGACCTTCTAGAACAAGGTTATAGTATACTCC
>JAAZCS010000266.1 GCA_012513125.1 Treponema sp.
ACTACAGCACCTCTAGGTGGTTTGATGCCCTCTCCTGTAAGACGACACCGGTGGTTCAACTTACAACTGTTTCCACCATCTTAACTACAGCATGCAGAACATTATATTACCGATGTTCTGCTTCTCGGCACACTATGAAATGTTGGGGCTGCGGGAGACAGACTTGTCTGCCGTTACAAAAGTTTCTGCGGGGCAGAAACTTTCGAGTAACCACTTAACCCCCCAATATTTTTATATATGATGTTGTGTGCTGAACTTTATAATAATGTTTTAATTGCATTTTCAATTTCAATCTCAGTTTCCCCTTTTTTATAACCATAGATTATTTTACTAATTCTCTTATTATTGTCCAGAATAAGAAATGTAGGCGTTAAATGAAAATTATAAGAATCTAATGTTGTTTTATCAGCGAGTAAAACTTCATATTTTATCTCATGTTGTTTTATGTAATTTAGCAATCCTTTTTTCTCATTTTCATTGTACAAACTGACAAAACTAAAATCCTCTTTACTATATTTTTTGCTCAAATCATTTAAAAATTCCACAGACAATCCACAAGGTCCGCAATACATACTCGTTAAATTAATCATGTACACTTTACTTGAAATGTCTTTCAGGGAATGGGATTGATTTTCCAAATCATTTAATTGATAGTTAAATGCAATACTGTTGATTAAATCTATTTTAGGCTTATTATCTGCTTCTGTTCTTGTAGGCATATCCACAGGTATATAATTTGAAATAGCAAAATTGTTTCTATTGAGATTGTTAATTTTCAAATTACTAATTTCCTCAATCATTGTATTTGCAGGTAGCGTTCTTTGGAATTTATACGGAAGGTTCGTTTTTCTATTTATCCATATGATATATTCCGATATAACACCTTCGTTGGAACCTAATTCTGAAATATGTATTGGAAGTCTACCGACTAATTCCACTCTCTCATTAAAAATTGATATTTTGTAAGCAACAGAGTTTTTATAAAAAACAGAATCGATTTTGATGCTATCTTTAGTTGTTAAAGCATATTCAATCAAGGCTTTGGATTTTGCAAAGAAAGGAGCAATTACTGTTCTATATGGCCATGGATTTTTACTAAAATCGTCAGTCTCAAAGTTATTTTCTTTCCAATTAATTCTTGCTCTTATCTTTCCATCGTAAGCAAAAATCATTTTTGTAGTGTCTGATAATTCAAATTTTACGTAGTAAGCTCCAACAGATGTGTCTATCGGTACAGTATATTCATTAAAATATTCAAAGGTTTTCTCATCTATTGGTATTGTGTCCCCTGAAAAGCAGAAGAAATTAGTTGAATAATATGACGCTGTTTCTATTTGTCTAATTCTCTCTAAAACTTTGTCAAGATTGTCTAAATCTTTTGTCTGACTACTACAGCTTATTAGCCCAATAATTACTTGGGTTAGTGTAATTACTATTAATCTTTTCATATTTCAGTTAGTGTTTGAGTTTGAGTTAGTTTTGCACACAACGTAGAGGGTATGCAGCGGGCGGGCTTCGTGGCCGATTCACTATCCACTGTTACTGCCCTTGCCAGCGAGCCCGGAGCTTGCAAATTGCTCTGAAACCCGCCTGATGTATACCCTGTGTTGTGTGCTGGCATTTTTTATTTGTTATACTTTTTTAAAAATTAATGTCTAATAAATAGTAGCAATCTATAATTTTACCTTCATTAGTTCCTGGAATCCATTTGGGCATACCTTTTATCACACGAATCACTTCATTATCTATATATTCTTTTGGTTTAGAAGTTACCCTTACATCACAGATTTCTCCATCTTTTGTTACAATAAATGCCACTCTTACTTTTCCTTTTGTCGTAATTGTTTCAGAGAGTTTAATATTTTCTCTCAAAAAATTATGCATAGCCTGTTGTCCTCCAGTAAACTCAGCTCTTTTAGTCGGATTTTTAATCGGTTTAATCAATTGTCCATTACACTCAATTGGTGTCCCTGCCACAGGAAAAGATGATTTACAGGAAGAAAATAATGCAGCTGTTATAAAAATAAGAGTAAATGCGTTAAGAATTTTTTTTGCTTTCATTTGTTAGACATTATAAATTCAATAATTCGTCTTTTCATATTTATTATCACTAGCGCGCCTATCTTTCAGTAAAATTCAGTCAAACTGAATAATTCGTTTTGAAAAAATAAAATCTATAAATAATCTCATGGCACTTTTTTATGCTTGCACACAACGGTAAGCGGTATATTTTCGGACGGCGTAAAGGAACTTAAAACTTTCCAGCCGTTAAGAACCAGCTTTGAAGCACGAAACTAATTGTTTGAAAAATCCCGCCGCCTGAAATATGACCGCGTGTTGCAGCTTGGTGATATTTTATCCATAAATCGAATCGTTGGATTTATAGCAAATGTCAATTCGTTTTCAGTCAGTTTCTTCTTTAGATTCACTTTCAAATTCGTCATTTCTTATTACCAGCTTGCACTTATTAAGTTTCGTTTTGTTTCTTATTTCAGCATATTGATATTTCTGTCCGATAATTATTTGAACTAAATTTAATTGTTTTTTTTCGATTCTTGAGCTTTTAAC
>JAAZCS010000267.1 GCA_012513125.1 Treponema sp.
CTTTTCGCCCGCTCATATCCGCTTTTAATTGTTGCTTTTATAATCCGTGGATTTAAAGAATTTGGAGAACCAGCGAGAAAAGCTCAAATTATGGAATTTGCCCCGGAAGGTAAAAAATCACTTTATTTTGGTGCCTTCTATTTGTATCGCGATGTTTTAGTCACATTAGCCGTTGTTATTGGTGGTGCATTGTGGATGATTAATCCGATTGTAAATCTTGTTGCAGCCTCTTTATTTGGACTATCTTCCACAATATTCTATGCAATAAAAGGAAAATAATTCATCATATTTCAGCGATTTTTTTATTGTATGATATAATTAATTATTATGAAAAAAGTTGATGAAATTGCAGATTTTGCAAGATTAATGAAACAAGCCATAAATACTACTTTTACAGGTTCACCAGAAGCTGTACATTTTGCAGTTTTAGGGCTTGCGTCTTCACTTCACGTTCTTATTGAAGATGTTCCTGGCGTTGGAAAAACAACACTTGCAAAAGCAACCGCACAGGCTGCAGGATTATCGTTTTCTAGAATTCAGTTTACACCAGATATGTTACCGGGCGACGTTCTAGGAATGAATGTTTGGAATCCATCAAAAAATGAATTTGTTTTTCGTGCAGGCTCAATAAATGCACAATGTATTTTAGCCGATGAACTGAACAGAACGTCTCCAAGAACACAATCTGCCTTTCTAGAAGCTATGCAAGAAGGTCAAACGACAGTTGATGTAGTCACAAGATACCTACCACAGCCTTTTTTTATGATTGCAACACAAAACCCACAAAATTTCACTGGAACTTTTCCTTTGCCAGAAGCTGAACTTGACCGTTTTGGCATTTCGCTATCAATAGGCTATCCTTCAAAAGAAGATGAATTAACCATTTTAAGCACTGACCATTCAAAAAAAATTGAACCTATCGCAAATCCAGAAATTATCAGCGAAATACGAAAATCTATAAATGAAATCAAAATCAATCCTATTGTTCAAAAGTTTATTGTTGATATTATCAGGGGAACACGCACTAATTCCCACATAAGATTAGGGGCAAGTCCACGAGCATCTGTTTTCTTACAGCAGGCAGCCAAAACACAAGCCGCATTTGAAAACCGTGATTTTGTTATGCCCGAAGATGTTCTAAAAGTTTGCACAGCCGTTTTGCAACACAGAATTCTTCTTTCTTCATCAGCACAATTAGATCACCTTGATTCAAAGCTTGTTATTCAAGAAGTTTGTAGCAGGATTCCACTTCCTTCAGGATTATAATTCATGAAAATACGCGTACGATGGATTCCCGCAACAATTTATATCCTTGTGATGATTTTTACAGCATCACTTGGAGGTCTTGCAGGATTCTCTTCTTTTTGGATTTCACTTTTTTTGCCAATCTACGCAGTTATTGCAATTATCTATTTAATTATTAGCTGGAATTACTATGCTTGGCATCAAGAATTCTCAACTAGCCACCCACGAAAAGGCGAAAGCATTCATTTTTCAATTCGTCTTTCAAATGATGGATTAATTCCTCTTTGTGGTGGCTCGTGTATTTATACTATGCCGGGAAAAGAAAATAGCCTTTCTCTTCCAATTGGAATAATTCCCGGAACAAAACTAACAGAAATATACGAAACTGAAATCTGCTGCCCATACAGAGGAACATACATTGCAGGTATAAAATCAATAAAACTTTCAACACCTCTTCATATTTTAGAAACAAATATTACAATAATGCCCCAGCAATTTTATGTTTACCCAGAATTATACGAACTTGATGATTCCATTGAAAAATACGCAATTTCAACAGGCTCCGCAATACCAACTGGAGGAAGAGGCTCTTCGGACAATTCAATTTTTGAATACACAATGCCACTTCGCGAAGAAATTCCCGAAGCACGTATTTCGTGGAAAAAGTGGGCTGCAACAGGAATTCCTACCACAATAGTTAGTGGACAAGCTCGTTCAAGAGGCATCTCAATCGTATTAGACTTATTTCCTTGTAACAAAATACAAACAAAAACGCCAATTTCAGAAGAAGAAAAATTAGCGGCTGAAGATTTAATTATGAGTGCAGCTTTTTCGGTTATGCAATACCTTGTTCTCCATGACATTCCTGTAACATTTTTTACAGGAGGAACTCAAAAAGGACAGCTTATAGACTCAAAAGAAATATTTTGGAATTTGTATGAACGTTCTACTGGCATTTTTTTTGATGATGAAACTATTCCTCTTTCTTCTTTTACAGGAGATACAAAATCAATTTTATTTTCAACACGCCCAATTGCAGATTTATATAGCGAATATGAACATGCCCTTCATTCAGGCAACGAACCTCATGTTTTATTATGTCCGCCAAAAAGTCGCTTTGAATCAGAAAACGAACATGCAGAATTAATCAGAGAACAAAAAGTAGCAGCCGGAAGTCATAGCTTATTTTATGTAGCAGATGTGATGAATTGCAAAAAGGAGATAACAGA
>JAAZCS010000268.1 GCA_012513125.1 Treponema sp.
TAAGATAGAATTCTTATGTTTGCGTTCTGGCTAACTTCTGTCATTTTTGGAGTTACAATACAAGAAGCACAGTCAAGTGTTGGGAATGTTTTATCAAGCATTGCCATTTTTCCACCAACTGTAGGTTTCTTTTCTACGATATCTACAGGAAATCCTGCATCTGCAATATCAAGGGCTGCTGTAATGCCTGCGATACCACCACCAATTACTAAAGCTCTCTTTGTAACTGGAGTTTCACCTGGAATGAGTGAAGTATCAAGAATAGACTTTGCAACAGCTGCTTTTCCTAATGCTATAGCCTTTTCAGTTGCTTTTTTCATATCTTTCATAACCCAAGAAGTTTGTTCTCGGATATTTGCAACTTCAACTTTGTAAGGGTTTAAACCAGCTCTTTCTGCACAAGCACGGAATGTTTTTTCATGCATACGTGGAGAACAAGAGCATAGTACAACTCCTGTTAATTTGTCATCTTTAATGTGATCTTCAATAATTTTCTGTCCAGCTGAAGAACACATGTATGTGTAGTGAGTTGAATAAACAACTCCACTTACTTTTCCAAGTTCTTCTGCAACTTTCGCTACATCAACTGTTCCAGCAATATTTGTACCACAGTGACATACGAAAACACCAATTCTTTCCATTTGTCACTCCTTATTTACGATATTTTCTAAATGCACTTACAATAGCTTGTTGAGGAATTTCTTCATCCAAAAAATCAGGAACATTTTCAGCTTCTAACTTTTGTGGACCGCGTTGACGCTCAACAACTAATCTAACTGCTTCTATTAATTTTGCAGGTTCAACTTGACGAGGACATCTTTCTAGACATGCAAAGCAAGATAAACAAGCATAAATAGATTTTGTTTTTAATAAATTTTCGATATCACCATTCTCAACCATTTGAACGAATTGATGGGGATGATATTCCATGGAATCATAATTTGGGCATGTACCAGAACATTTTCCACAAACCATACACTTTTTTGGATTTACTCCACTTATTGACAAAATATCACTTTTAATTTGTTCTATTTCTTTATTAAGCATTGTCAGCTCCTTTTACACCAAGTGCTTGAGCTAGAAGCTCTGTAAAATAAATTACATCTAGCTTGCTATCAGCTTTATTCTTAATAAGATTATATTTGCAAAGAGGGCAACTTGTTACAAGGAAATCAGCACCTTTATCTTCGGCATTAGTTAAAATTGCTTTTGCTCTTTTTTGAGGAATAGATTTGTCATCAAACATTGTATATGCACCGCAACATTCGTTTCTTTGTGCATAAATTACTGGAGTTCCTCCAATAGCTTTAATGAAATCTTCCAAAATTTGTGGATTTTCAGGATCATCAAATTGCATTACTTTTCCAGGACGGAGAAGTAGACAACCATAATAGGCTCCAATCTTTTTTCCTGTAAATGGATTTTTTACAGCAGCCTTTACTTTATCCCAACCAATTACATCTCTTAATACTTCTAGAAAGTGAAGTACTTTTGTTTCTCCATGGTATTGAATGTCATCTTGCAATAGATAGTTGTTAACTTTAAGAATTACATTCTCATCATTAATCATATCATTGTTTACCATTTTAATGACATTATAACATGCAGAGCAGAGGGTTATTAAATCATTTCCTGAATCTCTAGCTTTTGCAAGCGCTCTTACAGATGAAAGTTTTGTTGCAATCTCATCTGATGCCAATGGATAGACGCCGCCACAACACTGCCAATCAGTTATTTCTGAAAGCGTAAAGCCTAAAGCTTCGGCACTGGCACGAGCGTACCTGTCCAAATCTTTTGCTTTGTTTTTTAACGTACATCCAGGAAAATATGAATAATTCATACTAGCTCCCTAATTTAATAGAATATCGACAATAAGCCGTAATACATCAGTATATCCTTTCATGATAATACGAAATTGAAATTATGTTAATATTTATATTGGAAAATAAATAGAATAATTTCTATATTATTTAACAATTATTACTTTTAAATCATAACTAGTGTTTGCTAGCTTAAAATCTTTGTAAATATTTTTTGTAATATACAGTTCTTTGTTTTTTGTAATAATGATATAATTGAAGTTTTTTTCTTTTTTCCAAA
>JAAZCS010000269.1 GCA_012513125.1 Treponema sp.
CCTTTGTACTGGAACAGAAAGAGACAGAACTCGCGGAGATTATCGAGTCGGAGCACCTGAAACCGGAGCCCACACAGCGCCTCGTCAGCGGGGCCTTCCGAGACGGGACGTTAAAGACCATTGGGACGGACATAGACCGGATCATGCCGCCGGTATCACGATTTGCGGATGGAGGGAGAACGACAAAGAAGCAGACGGTAATTGAGAGGCTGCAGGTTTTTTTCGAGAAATATTTGGGGTTGGTGTAGAGGGTTGCAATCAAAATTCGACATTTATAGTGATACTCGGCATAAGAAATGAGGAGCAAACATGGTTAATGACAAAGAGGCATTGGAAATAATTGATGACTATGTTTCCGACAAGACCTATAATTATGCAGTTATGATTAATGGCGAATGGGGATGTGGGAAAACCTATTTTGTTAAGAATGTTTTGAATAAACATTTTTTTGAAATTTCAAGAAATGTTAAAAAAAAAGAGAGAACTAATGCCATTTACATATCCCTTTATGGAATAGAAAATTTGAATGATATATCTAGCCAAGTATATGTTCATATGACAAAGATTAGGAGCGATAATGGATTTATTAAAAGGATTCAAAGATGGGCAAAGAGAGCAGAGCCAATTAAAGATTTGGGGATTAATATAGCTGCATGCTTTATTCCCCAATTAGGGCCATTGAAGGACGTCAAGTTGAAAAAAGCAATTGGTAGCATGATGTCAATGTCCAATTTCATATTCATATTTGATGATTTAGAAAGATGTAGTGTTCAGATTAATGAGGTTTTAGGATACATAAATAATTTTGTCGAGCAAAGTAATTGTAAGGTTATCGTTGTTGCCAATGAGAAAGAAATCGGTAAAATTTCAAGTAATAAGAATTTAGAGGTTAAATATCAACTTGCATTATGTGATAATATAAAATATCCGTCTCAAAATGTGGGCGCCACTAATAAAAAAGAAAAATCAATTGATATTGCCGAAATAAAAGAACGTGTTAAGTATTTATTCTCAGAAAATGAAATCTATGTGTTAACAAAAGAAAAATTAATTGGAAGAACTATATTATACCAACCTGATATTAAATTGGTAATAGAAAACCTAATTGAAACTATTTGTCAAGACTGCTGTTATTATACAGTGTTAAAAAACTTAAAAGAATTGATTTATAATATATTAGAGAAGAACGAGTGTTCTAACATTCGAACTATCCAATTCTGTTTTGTATTTTTTGATAAAATTGGAAAACTTAAGGATGAAAATATAAAAGAAAATAGTAACAAGTATTTAGAAACGCTATTACATGATATATTTAGAGTTGCGATAGACCATAAAAACGGTGCAAAGAAATTTGTATTCAACGAATCAGATTTTGGGGACATTGGGAAAGAAAAGAACCCGTTCTGCACGGTACAGTCCTTTCGATTTACATACGACTATATTTATGATGCAACTTTTTGTGGCGAGTATATAGTGGAAGTTCTGAATAAATTTGTCGAAAGCGTAAATGAGCGTGAAAGACAAAATAATGATCCCATAAATATACTTGAACAGTATTGGCTAATGGAGAACGATGAAATTGAGACGGCTATTAAATCGTTAATTATGAAATTAGAGAATAATGAATATGATGTGAATAAGTATAAACGCATACTCTCGCTTCTTTACAAAATAAAGGATCTCGAAAGAAGTCTGGTTGATGTCAACCACGGTGATGCCCGGGACCCAGCTTGCGGCGCAGCGGGATAGCGGCGAA
>JAAZCS010000270.1 GCA_012513125.1 Treponema sp.
AAAGATAGAAATAAAAAACAAACAAATGGTAAAAAAAGGCGATTTGATTGGATATGTAGGAACTACAGGAAAATCAACAGGACCTCATTTACACTTTGAATTACGAACAGGAGGAATTCCAAATAATCCATTAGATTTTATAAAATTATAAATGAATGATTGGAACATACTAAATGAAAATTAATCAAACAAAACAAAAGACATTTTTTATTTTCTTCTCAATTTTCACTTTACTTTTTTCTTTGCCTGCTGAATCTTTTAGAATAAAAAAAGTTCATATTCTTGATATTACAAATGAAAATCAAACATCTACATCAATAGGAATTAATGAATCGCTTGCTATCACTCTTCCTGAAGATAAAACATTTATTGAAGGAATTGAAGTAAAAATGGTTATTCCAGAGGCAGTTGCAGTATGGCGGGATTCTGTTGCTTGCTCACTTTACAATAATATTCGACCAAATCCAAGCCCAAATCAAATTGATTATAGTGGCACTAGACTTTTTGTAAAAACTGTTCCTCCTAAATTGTCGTGGATTCTTCAAATTCCTCTACGTGAAAATAGCTCTTTAAAGTCAGATCAATATACAACACTTATTGACTCTATTCCTGACATATCAAAAAATGTGATTTTTTTACGTTTTCAACCAGCAATGAAGGGAATTCCTGAAGAAACAATGAATTCTTCCCTTCAGATAACAGTAAAGCCACTATTAATTAACAAAGGAAGATTACGACTTTCACTTACAAATGATGACAATAGCATGAAACCTTGCACTCTTTTTATCGATGACGAAACAATAGATTTATCATCAAATAAAAAAGACATTCTTTTGCCTGCAGGAATTCATAATATATCAGTTATTTCAGAATTCTACCGCTCAGAGATGAGAACTGTAAGAATTGATTTAGCAAAAAATACAGATTTACAAATCAATATGAAAAGCATTGAACCCACATTGCTTATTACAAAACCTGAGGGAGTATCTGTTTTTCTTGATGATATTGCCTGCAATATATTTGATAAAGAATTCACTATTACAGAAGGTGACCATAAAATTAAATTTATTGTTGGAAATTATGAATCCGCAAGATCACTAACTGTAATAAAAGGAAAAACATATAAAGTTAATTTCAATATTGATTTACAAATTACAGAAGAATGATTTTTTTAACTCAAGTTTTTCAATAGTTTGTACGATATTATAAATACCGGGGACATTTTCCCCTCCCACCCATGTCCCCGGTTGCCTGATGGGCATGGCACGGTTTTAACACCGTGCCTTTTTTTTTAACCTCAAGTTTTTATAAAAAAAGCTTTTAACTTGACCAAATCAAATCAATTTTCTACTATATATGCTATGACAAAAATGAAAAAATCACCTATTGTTTTTTTATCACTGCTGTTCCTTTTTTCAATTGGAATCGGTTGGTTTTTAGGCTGGTGTCTTTCAGAAACAAATAATATTGAAAATACAGAATATTTTACAGAATTCAATACAGCACTTCCTACAAAACTTCTTGATATTAATGGAGAAGTTATTACGGAATTTGTGTCAGACGAAAAACGAGAAATCATTTCATACAATAAACTTCCTCAGAATCTAATAGATGCTTTGCTTACACGAGAAGATAGAATCTTCTTTTCTCACAATGGATTTAGTTTTAAAGCTGTTTTACGTGCAGTAATTGGAAAACTTACAGGCAAATCATTGGGAGGAGGATCAACTCTTACTCAACAGATTGCAGGAACTCTTTTTTGTGACAGACGTGACATGTCAATAAAGCGTAAAATAGACGAATTGTGGTGGGCAATTCAAATGGAAAGACGCTATTCAAAAAATGAAATTCTGGAACTATATTTAAACAGAATTTATTTTGGTGGTGGAACGTATGGTGTTAATGCAGCTTCAAAATATTACTTTGGACACCCAGCAACAGAAATCACACCTGCAGAAGCAGCAATTCTAGTTATTCAACTTTCTAATCCTGCTTATTATAATCCGTTTGATCATCCAAACAGAGCAATGGACAGACAAAAAGATGTACTTAATTCCATGGTTGAATCAAATTATATTACAAAAGAACTAGCTTCCACTTCATTTGACGATTATTGGGCGACTTTCGATTATACAAGGACATCAACATCGGCATATCAGATGCGTGATGATAAGGCTCCTTGGTTTAGTGAATATGTTAGAAGGGAATTAGGAAATTTAATCTATGGGTCTGACGATATCTACACAAGTGGATTTACTGTAAATACTACACTCAAGCTTGAGCATCAACTAGTTGCACAAGACGTAATGACAAAATATATAAATCAAGCAAACTATTTATATAAAAAAGAACACTCATCAAGGGCAAAACTTGCTTATAGTACTTATATTCCATTAACAGATTTATTCTCTTTGATGTTTAATATTCCTTCTCTTAAGATAAGTAGTGAACGTGCCAAAATTGTTGCAAATTCCACATATATCAATACAATTAATCCGTGTTTGGATTTAATTTCTATGATGTGTGGCATTGATTCATTAAAAATTGGAATTACAAACAAAGCAACAACAATTTCGAAACAAGAAGAAGAAAAAACAACTATTGAGGGTACAATGATTTCACTCAATGTTGAAAAAGGATGGATTGATGCTCTTGTGGGTGGAAGTCATTTTGATCAAGACAATCAATTTATCCGTGCTGTTCAGGCAAAAGTTCAACCTGGTTCTACATTTAAACCGTTATATTATTCAGCTGCTATTGATTCAAGGAAATTTACTGCTTCAACAGAAATTTCTGATACTCCAGTAGTATTCCACACTGCTGACAACAAACCATACATTCCTCAAAACTTCAGAGGAGAATGGCTTGGAAATGTTCCATTATGGTATGCACTTATCCACTCAATGAATGTACCTTCATTAAAAGTACTTGACGGTATAGGTTTTGAAGCTGCTATAAATCGTGCTGTTTCATTATTAGGAATTTCTAATCAAGAGCTTCCTTCTAGAGGTTTTGTTCCAGGTTATCCAATTGGACTTGGAGTTTGTTCAGTACGCCCTATTGAAATGGCAAGAGCTTATGCGGTAATAGCAAATAGTGGAAAAGACGTTACACCAATTGCTATAAGAACAGTAGAAGATAAAGATGGCAATGTTATTCTAAACCCTGAGCAAGATGTTTTAATTGAACAACAAGCAAAAGGTGACGCAATACAAATAATTTCACCACAAAATGCGTATGTAATGACAAAATTATTACAACAAACTGTAAATAATGGTGGTACTCTTGGTGCTCAAAAATCGAAATTTGAATACAAGACAGAAAAAGGTCAACGTTATACGATGCCAGCGGCTGGAAAAACAGGTACAACACAGAACTGGGCTGACGCTTGGACTTGCGGTTTTACCCCTTATTATGCAGCTGCATTCTGGTTTGGTTTTGATCAACCAGGACAATCTTTGGGATTAAGAATAACAGGAGCAACTCTTGCCGGTTATGCATGGGGTGATTACTTTGGCACAATCCACGAAAATCTTCCTACAAAGGATTTTGATAAACCACTTTCAGGAGTTATTGAAGCAACAGTCTGTTCTGTTAGTGGCAAGATTTTAACTCCAGCTTGTGGAGATTATAAAACTACACAATGGTACTTATCGGGAACAGAGCCAACAGAAGTTTGTACTGTTCATTCAAATCAATCAATATCTACATTAGCAAGAAATAGATTAGAAAAAGAACTTTATAAATCTGGATACACTATGAAAGATCAGATTAATACTGTGCCATTAGTTGTCAATCTTGACTTTTTATCAAGTGACTACGTTCCTCCATCAGAAGAATTTACTGATAATTCACTACTAAATACAGTTGATTCAAAAGACGCATTTACTGATACTACTACAGAAGATGATTTTGATTATAATTATTTAATGGAATAAAAAAATGCTTATACCAATTGAAGAAATTAAAATAAAGAAAAGAATACGAAAAGATTTGGGCGATTTAAATGATCTAAAAGAAAGCTTAAAACTTTATGGTTTATTAAATCCAATCACAATTAATAAAAATTTTGAGCTTATCGCGGGAGAAAGAAGACTTCAAGCCGCAAAACAACTTGGTTGGACAAATATTAATGCAAATATTATTGACAACATTAGCGAAGCAGAACAAATTGAAATAGAAATTGAAGAAAATAATCAGCGAAAAGAATTTACCAATGAGGAACTTTTAGCTGGATATAAAAGATTAGAACATTATAGAA
>JAAZCS010000271.1 GCA_012513125.1 Treponema sp.
ATATTATACAATGATAGAACAAGTTTATAATGAACCAGATGATGTATCTATCAGATCTAATATGGATAAATTTTGGGAAAGTTGGCAAGAATTATCTGTTAATCCTGAAAGTCAAGCTGCTCGTCAAGCAATTGTAACTCGTTCAGAAACATTGACTGAATCAATAAAACAAAGATGGGAAAGTTTGAGTGGAATTGGCGATTTAGTTAATGGGGATATTCAGTCTGTTGTAAAACAAGTAAATAATTATGCTAATCAAATTGCTCAGGTGAATTCTGAAATTGTACGTTCTCGTGGTATGGGTGATAATCCAAATGATTTATTGGATAGAAGAGATGCAATTGTTGATAAATTGTCAAAATTGGTGAATATAACAACAGATCAGCGTGATAATGATGAATTTATGGTTCATGTTGATGGAAAAGTTCTTGTTCAAGGTAGTGTATCTAGAAATTTTGCTTTGGCACCAAGAAATGATGATACTGGTTATGAAAAAATCGTATGGGAAGATACAGGAAACGATGCAACTTTTTCTGGTGGCCAACTCGGTGCTTTGGTTGAATTACGAGATGTTGATATTCGCAGTGAAATTCAATCATTAAATACTATGACTATGAATTTTTCAGATCTTGTAAATGATGTTCACAGAAATGGTGTAGGTTCAAACAAGGTGACTAATCTTGATTTCTTTGTTCAGCATTCATTCGTTGAGAACACAAATGGTAATTTTGATAGAAATGGAGATGGGAAATTAGATACTTCATACATATTCAGATTTACTGGAACTAATAGTCTTGAAAAAGAGCAACAAGTTGGTATTGAAGGTGTTATGACATTTTCTGGTACAAATGGAAATGTTGAAGTTCCATATTATCACACTGATACTGTTGAAACTGTAATTAAAAGAATAAATGATAGTAAAAGTGAAGTGAAAGCATACTTAGATAGAAATAATCAGCTTGTTCTAAAATCAACTGCGGCAAATGATATAAATAATCCTGATTTCGTTATTCGCCATGTTGAAGATAGCGGATACTTTTTAGCTGGATATTCAGGAATATTAAAAGAAACTGGTGTTGCTGGTGCATATGATTTTGCACAAAGAGATAGTGTTAACGCATTAGTTCAAGATGCTCAGTTTGCAGTGTCTCCTGTATATAATCCTTCTTGCTATATTCAGGTGAATTCAGAAATTAAGAATGATGTTATGAGTGTAGCTGCTGGTTTCTTGGATAATTCTGGCAATGCTAATACTGGAGATGGTCGGGCTGCTGTTGAAATTGCTTCTATTAGAAATACAAATGTGATGATTGGCAATATGAAAACTTTTGATGATTATTTTGCTGACAGTGTTACAAATGTTGGGTTAAAAGGAGAACAGGCTGAAACAAATCTTTTAAGTCAAACTTCCATAATGGATGATTTAAGAAATATGAGGGATTCAATTAGTGGTGTAAATATTGATGAAGAATTGGCGGATATAATGAAATTTCAACATGGATATAATGCCGCTGCAAAATTTGTCACTGTTTGGGATAGTTTATTGGATACTGTTATCAATAGGCTTGGAGTTTAAAATAGAAATATTTTAGGAGAAAATTATGCAAAGAATTAGTTCACAGATGAATAATAATAATACACAGGGAAATCTACGTTTACAAGAATCAAAGTTGAATAAAGCAAATAATCAAATCGGAAGTCAACGAAAAATTCAGCAGTTAAGAGATGATCCAATAGCGGCTGGTCATCTTGTAAAATATCAATCTTATCTTAATCGAGTAAATACTTTTGAAAAAAATGCTCTGACTCTCTCTGATGAATTTTCGTATAGAGAAGGTTATATGAATGATTCATTGAATATTATGCAAAGAGTTAGAGAATTGGCTGTAACTGGAGCTAATGGTATTTATAATAAAGAAGATATGAAAAACATGTCTGTTGAAGTTGATGAATTATTACAAGCATTAGTTCAAAATGCTAATGCAATCAGTTCTGATGGAAATGCAATTTTTGCTGGAACGAATACTAAAACAACAGCTTTTGATATCGAA
>JAAZCS010000272.1 GCA_012513125.1 Treponema sp.
AATCAAAATATTTATCAGCTAAATCTAATAGACTTACTTTGGAAACAAGACCTTCAACGTCATCTGCTTCATCATCAATTATTCCAGTTCAAGCAAATACTGTGGAAATATTAAAACAAGAGAATCTTTCACCAGATAAAGTAGTAGAACAAACAATTATCTCACGACAAAAATCTCTTTGGGATCAATATTTTTTTTATATGGACATAGAATCATTACTAAAGAAAACTCCTTCTCTTAATAAAAAATATTCAACAGTATCTGAAGATGAAAGAGAAAGAATGATACAATCGTTCAAAGCAGACTTAATGCAATCAAGAATAGAAAATGATATAATTGCAATTCCAGAGAAATTCCAAATTGAGAGAACTTCATATACTCCAAATGAAGGAACTGTTCTTGTTACAGAATGGTTCAAATATCCAAATTATAGCGAACGAAAAAGCTACACATATAAGGTTTATCAACGAGAAGGCATCTGGTTGATATATGATTATACAGTTGTTAATCTTGGTACAGAATGAAAATTTTAATTATATCTGATGATGATTCTTTTATTTCTCAAACTAATGTTTTTTTCAAAAATAAAAGTTTTGATACCATTATTTATCGATGGTTATTAAAAGCTTTAGATAACATTGAAGAAATTCAACCAGATGTTGTTCTTATAAGTGCTAATGAATATCCTCGCCACTGGAAAACATTAACACAATTTATTAAGAGTGGAATTGGCGGTAATAATATAGCTATTTTCTTGTATGATAAAAATGAACTCTCTGATGATGATAAAAGAAAAGTATCGCTTCTTGAAATTAATGGAATAATAAAAGAAGTAACTACAGATTCATTAGAAGACACTTGCAAAAAAATTGAACTTTTCTTTAAAAAAGAAGAAACAATCAATTCTGATGTAATGATTACTAACCCTAAAACTAAAATGATAGCAAATGGTAAAATATCACTGCGTGGAGATAATTGTAAAATAATTTTTGATTTTCCTGAAGCATTAACTAAATTACAGTCTGGCGATGTAATAAATTACATTAGCTTCAATATAGGTGATGACAATATTACAAAAAAATGAAAAATCTCAACCATATCTACTGATGAAATGAATATTGTTTTACGAGATTAAGTATGCGGAAAAAAGATTCTAAAAAAGCAAAGTTCTTTTGCGAAAGCTGTGGTTCTGAAGTTCCCGCAAATTCAAAATTCTGCCCTACTTGTGGAAAATTCTTTGCATCAGTTAGATGTCCTAAATGTGGAAAAACTGGTTTTAATGAAGAATTTAAAAATGGTTGTCCAAATTGTGGATACGCTGTACATAAATCGTCACAAATATCAACAAGTAACAATAATTCTATTTTTGAGAGAATCTTTAATTCAAATAATCGAAAAAACTCTCCTAAAAACTCTTTTTTATCAAACAATGAATTTTACGGATTACCAGCATGGATTTACATAATAACGTTTTTTATACTTACAACTTTAATCATTTGTTTATACTTGTGGTTGTATAGTTGAAGATTGACCAAAAATGATAGTTTTGATATATTTAATAGTCCAGCCCGAATGGCGGAATTGGTAGACGCGCTTGGTTCAGGTCCAAGTGTCCAAAAGACATAGGAGTTCAAGTCTCCTTTCGGGTAAATTATAATTCAAATCTTACATTAGTGTTATTTAGTGGATTGATAAAATTCAGCCCAGATGCACAAAATTTTATTTCATATAGATTATTGTTTCCTACACAATTACTATTATAGATAGTATCATTCAAAATTGGCAAATTACACCATGATAAATGCCATCTTACTTGATGCTTAAAACCTTCCTTTAATGAACACTCAACACATATTTTATTTGAATTAACAGAAGCAATCTTGATTTTTGTGGTGTAAATTTTCTTTTTATCTACTTTTGAAAGAACTTTTCTTTGCTCATTTTCTTCAACTGGTCTTACTTCTTTACGTCCTACATTATAAAACCGAATTAATGATGATACAGAAAATTGAAAATCGTTTTCAATTCTAACTTCAGGGCTTTTGAGTGGAAATCCTTTTAAAACATCGCAATTAGCTTTTATGTATTCACATTCTGCTCTATATGTTTTAATAAATTTTCCTTCTTTTTGGCTAATAAGCATTTGGTCATAAAAAAATTGATTTGTTGCTATTAACAATAATCCTGAAGTAACGTTATCTATTCTGTGCAATAGTCCATATTCTATTTCTTTAATTCCTTTTACTGAATTAATTTCAGGGAAAAGTTTTGATGCATAAAATATAGCATTATTATTATCATTTCTTTCGATAGGTGCAGAAGGCATTAATGAAGGTTTTATTAAAATAATAAAAGGTTCGTTTTCTGTAGGTTCATGGATTATTTCTATTTTATTTTTTAATATCATTTGGTTTTATTCAATATTTCTTTTTGATATTTTGATTTCAATTTTTTTTCAACTTCAAGAAATCTTTTCGGTGTTTTTGTGTTAAATTCAGTTAACTTTGAATCATTTGGAAGTAATATTTTTAACTTTTTTGAATGAAGCATCAATGTAGCTTTTGGAAATAACTTATCTTCACTATTATATATGGAATCCCCAAGTATTGGACAACCTAAATACTTCATATGAACCCTAATTTGATGAGTTCTTCCGGTTTTGATTCTCACTCGCATCAAGGAATAATTACCATAACATGATATGCATGAATAAAGTGTTCTTGCATATTTTCCGTCTTTTGTTTCTGTTACAGCTTTGAATCTATGACGATTTTTAGGATCTCTAATTATTTGTGTCCTGATATCTCCACATTTTATTTTTGGTCTTCCAAAACAAATGCAAATATATTCTTTTTGAAGATTTCTATTTTTAAATTGAGATTGCAACCATTCTTCGCTATCCCGATTTTTTGCTGTAATGATTATTCCTGATGTATCTTTATCAAGACGATGAACTATACCTGGTCTTCTTTTTGTCATAACTTCATCTGCACTACCATCTTTTATCTGATTTATCGCTTTTCTTCCCCAATGATATAAAAGTGCATTAACTAAAGTTCCATTCCAATTTCCACAAGCGGGATGAGTCACCATTCCTTGAGCTTTATTCACAACAGTAACATCTTCATTTTCAAAAAGAATATCTAAAGGTATATTTTCAGGATCTATATTCTCAGGAATATTGTCTTCCCACTGAATATCAATCTGATCATTATTTTTTACTTTCTGAGATAATTTTGATTTTTTCCCATTTACAAGGATTTCAACAATACCAGATTTTAACTTCGATCTATTCATCCCATTAGAAACAATTGATACATATTTATCTAGACGTTCGTTTTTATAATAATCAGATGGCACTTGTATAGAATAGAAAGGCATTTTATTCCTCTTTTTGTAATGATTTTGGAAGCTCTAATTTTATTGCTTCTGGATCTTCATCTATGGGAATAATATTAATATTTGAATCTCGCTGTCTTATTGTCTCTTTTTTTGCATTGCTTCTTTTAATTAATTGAACAATTAAATCAGAAAGCCCTATTCCAACAGAAATGCAAGTTGATGTAATTAATAGATTTATCTGATCTTGTTGTGTTAATATTCCAGTTTTTGTAGTTGCATAATTATATTCTAAAGATTCTTTACTTAAGAGATTTTGCATTTGATAAGATTTATAACCAGTATAAATTAATGAAGTATTTATTGAAACAAAAGGTATTGCTCCAAGTGTTACAATTTCAAATCGTCTTAAATCTTTTAATAACTGAGGAAATTCATCTTTATCATATGGCTTGGCGGTAGTTGAACTATCTTCTGCATAAACAGAAAAAACACAAAACAAATACAAAAATAAAATAATTTTCTTCTTTATCAATATTCTCTTTCTCCAAATATTGCAGTTCCTACTCTTACTAAAGTTGAACCTTCTTCAATAGCAATGTCAAAATCATTAGACATGCCCATTGAAAGTTCATCAAGAGGTAATAATGGAAATTGCTTTTTACATTTTTCAGCAATAGTTCGTAATGTTGAAAAGGATTTATGTATTAGCTTTTTATCATCGGTAAAAGGTGCCATAGTCATAAAACAATTTGGTTTGATATGTGGATACAAGTTTTCATTACATAAAGAAAGAGCTTTTAATAAATCATCTTCATTTGTAAAGCCAGATTTAGATTCTTCTCCTGTATGATATTCAAACAAAACAGTTATAATTTTATCTATTTTTGAACATTGTTTTTCAATTTCATCTAGCATTTCTATCTTATTAACAGATTCAATACAAGAAGAGATTTTAACAGCATTCTTTATTTTATTTGATTGAAGTACACCTATCATATGTAAATCTATCTTAAGATTTTTCTCAATTATAGCAGGAAATTTTTCCATTGCTTCTTGGACTCTATTTTCTCCAAATAAAAACTGATTACATGATAAAGCTTCAATAATCTTTTCTACAGGATGAAATTTACTAACAGCTAATAATTTAACACTATTAGTTTGCCTACCCGTTCTTAATTCTATTGAATTAATTTCATCTTTTATTCTTGATAAATTATCACATATTTCAGACATTATTCGTTCCTATAAAACTTTTTGGACTAAAAAAGAAATCTCTTTATTTGAGAAATCATTTTTATTTACTTTTTGCTTTATTTCATTATGTGTAAATTTAGATTCAGGATATATAGCAATTACAATCTCATCATTTTTATCCATAAAATTCTTTTCGCCAAATTCTGTATATCTAGTAGCACCAATTGAAATCATAATTTTCGATGGATAACCTGAAGATTCTAAATAAGATTTTATATTTTCACCTGGATCTGTATCATCTTGTGTATTAATCTTTTCTATTATCCAATTCAATAAAGTTTTGTGAAAATAACTATAATTTTTTATTTGGCTATCTTCTCCATAATCAAATATTTCATTATTTCTTATTAAAAAACTTGAAATATTATAAGAATCAAGGATTCCGCCATCATCAAAACTGTCTATTTTTATCCAATTCGACGAGAACCCTTTACTACAAGGTCCCCAATTTTTCTTTTCACTAATTTTTTTGGAATTCTCTTTTCTAATTGAACAATCATTTGATGAAGCAAAAAACATCGGTTCAATTGATGTAACATTTCCAGCATTCCATTCAACAGAAAAAATAATTCCACATTCTGGTTCACTTTGCAATTTAGTTTCGTACTTTGGATATAAAATCTTATTATCGCTAAAAGGGAATTCCTTTAAATATTTAGGACAAATTGAAGAAGAATTAGATATATACGTTGGGAAAATCAATTTTGGTGCTTGTTTATCTTTTGTAACAATATGAACAAAATTCTTGTCTTCACCAGCCTGTTCTAGATGACCTGTAAAATTTCCTACAATTCCAAAACAAGGAATATCTTTTAAATCAATCATCATATAGAAAATAACCTTAGAACTTTATCAGGACAAGCAGTGACACATTCGCCACAATTCGTGCATTTGGAATAATCAATCACAGGAATACCACTTGAAATATCTATACATTGTGTAGGACATTTTTTTGAACAAATTCCACATTTAAAACACCCTACGCTACAATCTTTTCTAATTTGAGGTTTATTATCACTATGATTTGAACATTCTGCAATAGAACCTTTCGTTGATGAAGGAATTAACTTGAACAACTTTTTTGGACATTCATTTACACATTTACCACAACCAACACACTTTTTGTAATCCACAATAGGAATGCCATTGTCAGATAAAGATAAAGCTCCAAAAGGACACACTTTTACACAATCACCAAATCCAATACATCCAAAAGCACACTTTTTTGTTCCATTAATTGATAACTGAGCAGCTTTACAAGTTTTTATACCAGTATAAATACCTTTTGGTAGAGCACATTCATTATTTCCTTTGCATGCTAGAAAAGCAACTTTTGGAATTACTTCAACACCAGATTGTCCAAGTATTTCTGCAATCTTTGACGCACATGACGAACCGCCAGCAACGCAACCATCAGTTGGCGCATCACCTTTTACAACTGCCCCTGCAAAAGCATCGCACCCTGCCATTCCACAACCACCACAATTGGCGCCACTTAATGCTTCTCTTACAAGTTCAACTTTTTTATCCATATCTACATGAAATATTTTCTTAAAAAGTCCGAGTAAAACACCTAAGAAAAAAGCTATAACCAATGCAACAATTATTGTATATAAGATTGTATTCATATTACCTCTAGATAAAAATCTATTTTATTAATCCTTTAAAACCTAAAAACGCTAAACTTAACAAGCTTGCGCAAACATATAGTATTGGAGTTCCTTTAAAACTTTGTGGAATATTAGCAACTTTCAATCGTGTTCTAACACCACTCATTATCACCATACTTAGCAAAAAGCCAACTGCTGTTCCAAAAGCATAAACTAAACTTTGACCATAAGTGTAATTTTTGCTAATACAGTTAATAGTAACGCCTAAAACAGCACAATTAGTTGTAATCAAAGCAAGATACACACCCATGGCATTATAAAGACCTGGAATCATTTTCTTTAAAAAGAATTCTACTAACTGAACAAGAGACGCAATAATTAATATAAAAAAAAGTGTCTGTAAAAATTCAAGATGAAGCGGAATCATTATAAATTTATATATTGGCCAAGTTACTGCAGTTGCAAGAATAATTACAAATGTTGTTGCCAATCCCATTCCTGTTGCTTTTTCCGTATCACTAGTCATTCCTATAAAAGGACAAATTGCCAAATACTGAATAAAAATTACATTATCAATAAGTGCTGATTTAATAAAAAGTTCAATTGTTTCTATCATGATTTCTATTCCTTATTTTCCATTTTTAAAATTTGTTTTTCATTTTTTTTGCTTTTTTCAGCAATCAAATTCTTTGAGAATTGAACAATTGCCGCAAGTAGGCCAAATACAATGAAACCACCAGGTGCACTATTTAAAATACCGATTCTGTAAGCTTCGGGAATCACTTCAATCTTTAATACAGTTCCAGCAAATAAAGTTCCACCACCAAATAATTCTCGAATCAAAGAAATCAAAACAAGAACTAAAGTATAACCAATTCCCATACCAAGTGCATCTAAAATTGAAGAACCAACTTTATTCTTTGAAGCAAAAGCTTCAACACGACCCATAATAATACAATTTACTACAATTAATGGAAGAAATACTCCAAGTGCATCATAAAGGGATGAAACATATGCCTGTAAGACCAACTGAACAATTGTAGTAAAAGCTGCAATTATAATAATGAAAACGGGAAGCCTAATTGCACTCGGAATTAATTTTCTGAAAATACTAATAACTATTTCGCTCATCACAAGGACGAACATCATTCCAACCCCCATTCCAAGTCCATTAAAAATACTAGTTGTTACACCCAATGATGAACACAAACCTATATTCAATACTAAAAGTGGATTTTCTTTTATAAATCCATTTGTAAAAATTTGCAAATTTCTATTCATAATCATGCTCCTTAAAGTACATTAGAAGAGTTTTTGTTCCTTCGTTCAAAAGTTTTCCAACAGCAACACTAGTAATTGTCGCTCCTGATATTGCGTCATAATTCTCATTTGCAACAAAGCCATTATTTGCATCCTTCCCTGCAAACTGTCCATAGAAAGTTTTTCCATTCTTCATTATATATGTTGAATCATTCGCCTTTAGTCCAAAGCCTGGTGAGTCAGATAATTCAAGAAATTGCATACCTTTTACAACACCATTTGTGTCCAAGCTAATAATTATTTTTCCTTTTTCATATGTCGGACCAGAAACTTGAACAACACCACCAACAACGCTTCCATCTTTTTTTGCAAGATAAAAATCACTAACTGTAATTGTTTTGTCCTCAGAACGTGAGAAATCATCTTTTTTTTCAAATTCGTCAGCTTCAGCAAAAACTGCTTTCATAGCCAAATTTGCCTTTACTAATTGATTTTGTATTATTTTAGGTGATGTCAAATTGTTTACAATAGCAAGAACTGTACAAGAAGCAACTGCATAGCAAACTAAAATTAATCCTAATTTTATCATTTCCAAAAGTGAATTGTCTTTATTTTCACTGCTCATTTTGCTTCTCCACTATCTTTTACTTTCGTTGCATTTTTAATATCAAATTCCATTGAAATTTTATCCACATTAGGTCTTCGGTTTCCTTTCTTTCCATATCCGTAAATTCTATCATTAAAATTGTTTAGGAAAGGTGCAATTGAGTTCATAATCAAAATACTGAACATAACACCTTCTGGATAACCTCCAAACTGTCTAATTAAAAAAGTAATCAATCCACATCCAAACCCAAAAATCAATCTTCCTTTATGAGTTACAGGAGTTGTTGCATAGTCAGTCACCATGAATACTGCACCAAACATTAAGCCACCTGTTAATACAGAAAAAATTGATTGAGATAAAGCAAAGTCAAATCCATTTTTTATTGAAGCTAAAAAAGTTCCTAAAACTACAGTGGCAACCATTGATAAAGGAGCTCGCCAATCAATTATTTTTACTACCAATAAGAAAATAAACGATAATAGTATTAGCAAAACTGAAGTTTCACCTATACAACCAGCTTTATTTCCAATAAAAAAATCAAAGTATGTTGAAGAACTCACTTCAAAAGCACCATTTTTAATAGCAGTAAGTGGCGTTGCAGAAGAAACAGCATCCATATTCATAACTGCATTCGAATTTATTTTAGGCTCAATCCATGAAGCTCCTAAAGCTGAAGGAAAACTAATTAATAAAACTGCCCTTCCTGTCAAAGCTGGATTAAAAACATTTGAGCCAAGACCACCAAACAAACCCTTTGCAACAACTATAGCAACTAAATCACCTAGTAAAATCATCCAGACTGGAGTTGTAGGAGAACAAACCAGAGCCAGCATTACACCCGTAACACAAGCCGATAAGTTTTTTACAATTATTTTTTGATTTGTAATTTTTTGAAATAATGCTTCAAAAATTACAGCGCCTAGAACCGATACTAAAACTAGAATTAAAGCCCTTACTCCAAAAAAAACAACTCCGGCTATCACTTCTGGCATTAGTGCAATTAAAACACCAAGCATTATTTTTTGAGTAGAGCCACCAAATGAAAAATGAGGGCTTGATGATAAATAATATTTTCCGTTGTCCATTATTTTGCTCCTTGTGTTAAAGTTGCACTATTACTTTCTTTTTTAGCGAGAAGATCTTTTTTTAGTTTTTCTTCCATCATTTTTGCCCTTAAAACATTTTTACCTAATCTAAAACGTTGAACAAGTTGAATATTTGCAGGACAAACAAATGCACAACAACCACATTCAATACAATCCATAAGCCCAAATTTTCTAGCTTTATCATAATTGCCAGCTTTCAATTCCCGAACAATTAGAACTGGAGGTAAATGCATTGCACATGTCGACACGCATTTTCCACAGCCGATACAAGGACTTTCTTCTTTTATTGGTGCTTCACTTTCTGTTAAAAATGTTACTCCACTAGTACCTTTTAGCACAGGGAATCCAGTTCCTGCCATTGCGAATCCCATCATAGGACCTCCGCTAATAACTTTTACTATTTTTGATTCATTAATCTTGAAAGTTTCAGGAATTAAATCACTGATTAATGTTCCAATTGGAACTCGAATATTACAAGGCTTTTCAACACCATTTCCACTGATAGTCAAAGCTCTATCTATTAACGGACGACCCTCTCTACAAGCATCACTTATTGCACATACAGTTCCGACATTTGAAATAATACAACCAGCATCAGCGGGAAGTTTTGCAGAAGGAATTTCAACGTTCAAACATGAAGATACAATAAATTTTTCAGATCCTTGAGGGTATTTAGTTTTCATAACACATACAGAAATATCATCTGTGTAACCTTTTTTTGATATTTCATCTTCAATTGTTTGATACAAATATTTCTTATTATCTTCTAAAGCTACAATTCCTTTTGCTCCTACAAGGCGTAAAATTATTGCAAGTCCGTCAATTACTTTTGTAACATTCTCAACTAGAGTTCTTTCATCACAAGTTAAATATGGCTCACACTCGGCAGCATTAACTAACACGTAATCAATTGTTTTATCACTTGGAGGATTTAGCTTTACATGGGACGGAAAAGACGCTCCACCCATACCAACAATAC
>JAAZCS010000273.1 GCA_012513125.1 Treponema sp.
CAATTCTATACAGCGAATGGACTTAAAGGTCTTGTTGGAAAAAATGGTCTCGTTTATGAAAATCATGATGCATTTTGTCTTGAGACACAATGTTTCCCTGATAGTCCAAATAAAGCGGAATTTCCTACTTGTATACTAAAACCAGGTCAGACATTTACAGCAAAAACAATATATTCATTTAATAAATAATTTTTTTTTATTTGATAATAATTTGTAACTCTAGTAAAATTATATATATATTTATAGTGCGAGGTTAGTGATGGATGTTCAATTACAAGAACTGATTGATAAAATCAAAAAAGATGGTGTAGCTACCGCAGAATCTGAAGCAGAAAAAATCATAGATGCAGCAGAAAAAAAAGCTGAAGAAATAATTGCAAAAGCAAATGACGATGCTGAGGAAATAAAAAAATCAGCAAAGAAAGAAACTGAAAGAATGGAAAAATCCAGCGAAGAGGCAATTATCCAAGCTGGAAGAAATATGCTTCTTTCATTTAAAGACTCATTAATATCTGAATTGAATGGAATTGTTTTAAAAGAAACAGAAAAAGCTATGTCAAAAGATTTACTAGCAAAGATTATTCCTGAAACAGTAAAATCTTGGATAAAAAATAATCAAGCTTCTGACTTGTCTGTTTTATTAAATGAGAAAGATTTGAAGTCATTAGAATCTGCTTTTGAATCTGAGTTGAAAGCTGAAATTTCTAAAGGTGTTGAAATTAAACCTGATAAAACTTTATCAGTTGGTTTCAAGATTGGAATTAATAATGGAGCTGCATATTATGATTATTCTGCAGAAAGCTTGGCAGAATTATTTAGTGCTTATTTAAATCCAAAAGTAGCTGATTTAATGAAACAGGCAGCAAAAGGAATAAAATAGTGAATTATTATTATTTGGTTTCACAATTACCAAATATCTCTAATTCTCAAGAAGGTAAATCTTCATTGCCAATAACTAGTGATGAATTTAGGGAATTGAGTTCAAGATTTCTATTAGAAACTGAAAAAAAAATTATTAGTAATTTATCATTAGTTCCTCCTAGATCTTTTGAAAAAACAAGTTCTGATTTTCTTGATATTTGGTATGATAAGGAAAGAAGCTTAAGGTTTGCATTGGCTCAAATTCGGGCTCAAAAAATGAAAAAAGATGCATATCAGCTTCCTTCTGGTTGCACAGCAGATATATTGCAAGCTGCAAGAACTGCTGTAGGTATGGATAGTCCTCTTTCTGCAGAACAATTTCTTTTTGAGTATAGAATGAAATTATTAGATGAGTTAAGACCAATAAATGGTTTTAGTGTTGATGCAGTTTATGCTTATGGAATCAGACTTTTGTTAGTTGAAAGAATGAAAAAATTTGATTCAGAAAATGGAAAAACTTCTTATCATAAGATTTATGATACAATACTTGGAGAAACAATATGACGGATACAAAGGCAAAAGTAGTCGGAATTAATGGAAATATGGTTACTATTGAACTAAATGGTGATGTTTCCATGAATGAAGTTGGCTACGTAAATGTTGATGGAAAAAAATTAAAGGGCGAGGTTATCCGTATTCGCGGTAATAAAGCTCAAATGCAAATTTATGAGATGACTCAAGGAATTAAAACTGGTGATGAGGTTGATTTAACTGGTGATTTGTTATCAGCTGAATTAGGTCCAGGTTTGCTTGGTCAGATTTATGATGGACTTCAAAATCCATTACCTTTAGTTGCGGAAAAAGCTGGATTCTTTCTTGAAAGAGGTGTTTATCTTGAATCACTTCCAAAAGACAAAAAATGGGATTGGACTCCTGTAGCAAAAGTAGGCGACAAAGTTCTAAAAGGCGATTCTATTGGAACTGTTCCTGAAGGTCCATTTACTCATAAAATTCTTATTCCTTTTGGAATGTTGGGAATTTACACAATTAAAGAAATTACTCCAAAAGGTTCTTATACTATTGAAGATACAATGGCTATAGTAACTGATGAAAAGGGTAATGATTATAAAATAACAATGACATTCAAATGGCCAGTAAAAAGGGCTGTTGATTGTTATGCAGAAAGATTGGCTCCTACAGATCCAATGGTAACTCAGATTCGTTTGATAGATACTTTCTTCCCTGTGTCAAAAGGTGGAACATATTGTATTCCAGGCCCTTTTGGTGCTGGAAAAACAGTTCTACAACATACTACAAGCCGAAATGCTGATGTTGATATTGTAATTATTGCAGCTTGTGGAGAACGTGCCGGTGAAGTTGTTGAAACAATTAAGGAATTTCCAGAGTTGAAAGATCCAAGAACAGGCGAATCTTTGATGAAAAGAACAATTATTATTTGTAACACTTCTTCAATGCCTGTTGCTTCCAGAGAGGCTTCTGTATATACATCAGTTACTTTGGCTGAATATTATAGACAGATGGGCTTACATGTTCTTCTTTTGGCAGACTCAACTTCAAGATGGGCTCAAGCTCTTCGTGAAATGTCTGGACGATTGGAAGAAATACCTGGTGAAGAAGCATTCCCAGCATATTTGGAATCATATATTGCGGCTTTCTATGAAAGAGCAGGAATTGTAAGATTACGCGATGGAAATGTTGGTTCTGTTACAATTGGTGGAACAGTTTCGCCAGCTGGAGGAAACTTTGAAGAACCAGTTACTCAAGCAACATTAAAGGTTGTTGGTGCATTCCATGGACTTTCAAGGGAAAGATCTGATGCTAGAAAATATCCTGCCATTGATCCAATTTCTTCTTGGTCAAAATATTCCAGTGTAATTCGTGAAGACTGGGTTGATTTTGCAAGAAAAGTGTTCAAATCTGGTGTTGAAGTCAATCAGATGATGAAAGTTATTGGTGAAGAAGGAACTACAACAGAAGATTTTATTGAATACATGAAGAGTGAATTTCTTGATGCAGTATATATGCAGCAAAACTCTTTTGATGAAATAGATTCATCTGTTAGTGTTGAAAGACAGCAATATACTTTCAAAAAAGTTATTTCTGTTTTAAGTTCTGATTTCAGTTTGAAAGATAAAGATGAAGCTCGTGTGTTCTTTAATCAATTAAGACAAAAATTTATTGATTGGAATTATTCTTTGTGGAATTCTGATGATTTTAAAGCAAAAGAAAAAGATATTGATGAGCAATATAATCAAGCTAATGGAAAAGTTAGAGATGATGTTGTCGCAATGCTAAAGGATGGTGAATAATATGAACAAAGTTTATAGTAAAATTGAATCCATCACTGGTAGTGTAATTACAGTTAAAGCGGATAATGTTGCTTACGGTGAACTTGCAGAAATTGAAACAAGATTTGGTAAATCTCTTGCGGAAGTAAATAAAATTGATGGAAATATCGTTTCATTGCAAGTTTTTGCTGGTAGTCGTGGTGTTTCTACTGGTGATCATATAAAATTTCTTGGACATCAAATGGAAGTAAGCTTCTCTGATGATTTGTTAGGTCGTATTTTTAATGGTTCTGCTGAGCCAAGAGATAAAGGACCTGCTTTATCAGATAGTTTAGTAACAATTGGTGGACCATCTGTAAATCCTTCAAAAAGAATTATGGCACGAAGAATGATTCGTACTGGTATTCCAATGATTGATATGTTTAATACTTTGGTTGTATCACAAAAACTTCCAATTTTTAGTATTTCCGGAGAACCTTATAATCAACTATTAGCTAGAATTGCTATGCAGGCTGAGGTTGATGTAATTGTTCTTGGTGGAATGGGCTTGAAATATGATGATTATCTATATTTTAAGAAAACATTGGAAGATGGCGGTGCTTTAAGCAGAACTGTAATGTTTGTTCATACAGCGGCAGATCCAACAGTAGAGTGTCAGAAGATTCCTGATTTAAGTTTAGCAGTTGCAGAACAGTTTGCTTTGAAAGGAAAAGATGTTCTTGTTTTGTTGACAGATATGACAAACTTTGCGGATTCAATGAAAGAAATCGCTATTACTCAAGAACAAGTTCCTTCAAATCGTGGTTACCCTGGAGATTTGTATTCACAGTTAGCTAGTAGATATGAAAAGGCTGTTGATTTTGATAATGCTGGTTCTGTTACTATTTTAGCTGTAACAACAATGCCTGGTGATGATGTTACTCACCCTGTTCCTGATAACACAGGATATATTACAGAAGG
>JAAZCS010000274.1 GCA_012513125.1 Treponema sp.
GATAATGCCTTCATATTTCTGTTGGTTTGTTCCGTAATTTCATTTCTGGCAGAATATGCAGAAATAGACCCTACCATGATTGTTGACATACTAACACACAATACGATAGTCAAGATAATCTTACTTGATATTTTTTTCATTTGATAGTTTCTCCATTTCTTGTCATGTAAGTTTAGATACCACACCATTATTATAGTCTCTATATCACAAGTTACATAGTGTACTAAATTCATAAATTCACTGACAATATTACGATAGATGACAAGGGGACGGGTGACAGAAGTGACAACAATGTCATTAAGATAAGAAAATAGTCCAATATTAGAACAGATATGACCGATAAACATATCTGTTCTTTTTATGTAAAAAATAAAAATAAAGCTTGACAAATAAGTAAAAAAATGCGGCGAAGCCCTTAAATATATACATTTTAGGAGGTTTTGCTTATGAGTTTTTCTGAGGAAGTTAAAGCAACATTGTGGAAATTAATTGAAGAAATGTCTAGTGATACTGGATCATTTACAGTAAATCCTGAAAAAGATTTTAAGAGAAAAAAGAAGTGGGATTTTTCATCTGTCATGAAATTTATTATCTCGATGGAAGGAAAATCTTTAAAAGATGAATTGCTTAAGTATTTTGAGTATTCAGTGGATCATCCGTCGAATGCATCATTCAATCAGCGACGTGCGCAAATAAAACCGGAAGCATTTGAACATCTCTTTAACGAATTCACTAATCATTATAAAGGCGATGAAAACTTGTATCATGGATATAAACTGATTGCCTGTGATGGTTCTGATATTAACATAGCGCGGAATCCGAATGATGCTGAAACATATTTTGTGCATTCACGTAGAGATAAAGGCTTCAATCAGCTTCATTTAAACGCAATGTACGATCTAATGGGCAGAACATACACGGATGCAATTATTCAACCAGCTCGTCTTGAAAATGAGAATAAAGCTTTTTGTGATATGGTAGATCGATATGAAGGAAATAAGAAAACTGTTTTTATCGTTGATAGAGGATATGAATGCTATAACAACATTGCACATGTTAATGAACATGGAATGCATTATGTTTTTAGAGCCAAGGACGTTAAAAGTACTGGGATTTTATCGGGATTAAGACTGCCTGATGAAAATGAATTTGATGTTGTTATCAAAATCCAACTAACGCGAAAATGCACAAATGAGGTTTTAAATCATCCTGAAATTTACAAGTGCAGTCATAACAAAGAGTTTCTAGATTATATCGATTTAAAGGAACGACCTTTTTATCCTATGGAATTTCGTGTGCTAAGATTCCCAATCACTAAAGATTCATATGAATGCATTATAACAAATCTTCCAGCTTCTGAATTTTCAGTCAATGATATAAAAGAAATATATGGAATGCGCTGGGGAATTGAAACATCATTTCGAGAATTAAAATATGCTATCGGTATGACATGTTTTCATTCGAAAAAAGTTGAATATATCAAGCAAGAAATATGGGCGCGAATGCTGTTATATAACTTCTGTGAAGTGATAACGACACATGTAACTAAAAAGAAATGTGAGCGAAAACATGTTTATCAAGTGAATTATACGATTGCAATACATATTTGTCGTTATTTCATAAGCAAAATGGCGGAGAAATCTCCGCCAGATGTAGAAGCTCTAATTAGTAGAGAAATACTACCTGTTCGTCCTGGTCGTCACGACCCTCGAAAAGTCAACAGCCAGAAAGCGGTAAGTTTTCTATATAGAGCCGCTTGAAAACATATATATTATACATCATTTTTAGACAGATGAGAACATCTGTCTTGTTGTCATGGAAAAAAATATTTTTGCATGACAATTTAGAAAGTAACTATCTGTAATTTAACCTAGATTATAAATCCTTTTTGGTTATCTTAATGACATTGGAAGTGACAAGGGGACGGGGGAAGTGACACCAA
>JAAZCS010000275.1 GCA_012513125.1 Treponema sp.
AGATAGAATATCAGCAGACTTTGAAACAGAAGTGGATTCTACTTTAAATGAATTAATTGTGTTTGAGACTGTATCCATCATTTCGTTGACTGTACTTGTCAAATATCCAAAGTCATCAACAATTGAAATGTCAATTCTTTCTGATAAGTCGCCTTTTTCTGCTAATTCATGAATCTTATCGGAATTTAACTGTAATCTTTCTCTGATTGCTTTTAAAATAATGTAGATAGGAATTCCACAATAAATTGTTGTTACAATCATTACAAAAATGGAATAGCCAATATAATATGAAAGTGGTGTTGCAATATTATTAGAATTTGAAGTGGCAATTAAATTGTATGGAACCATTCCAACGTTGATTCCAAGATAGAAAACTGATGTAAGAATAATAAATGCCAAAGTACTACTAATTTTGCTTGAACGTTGTTCTTGTTGTATATGTTTAATTTTAAAACTTTTTCTGATTTTCGCTATCAGAACATCAAAGCTGAATACAGTATAAAGACATGCTGCAGCTCCTGCTAAGGAAGATTGGATAATAACAAGAATAATTCTGGAAGGAACAGCAGGAATGTCTCCTTTTGCAATGGAAATAATCATTGTGATTAAGTTTCCAAACAAATAACCAATTATTGATGAAATAACAGTTATCTTATTTATTTTTTTATTTAATTCTAGAATTGATTTTTCTTCATCTTTTGTAGGGGTGTAGTTTTCTTTTTTTATTCGATTGCACAGTAAATCAACAGGATGTGCAAACTGATAAATTATCAAAAGTACAATAACACATAAACAGGTAGTAACAATTAGTGTAATTATTAAACCAGTCAAATATGAAGATCCCCGACCTTGCAAAAAGCACACTTGCATCCAGCTTAGAAAAACTACACCTGGATATGTACTGCCAACAAATAACAATAGATAATATAGAAAAATACTCATATGCTCTCCAAAAAAACTATGAAAAAGATTATACCATAATATCAAAAGAATGTGTTTATTTTATAACTTGTTTTAAATTATTTAACAAAGAATTCGTATTATTTAGTAAAGTATCTTGAATTTCATTTGAAGAATTAGACTTTGAAGTCATTTCTTTTTGTTTCTTTTTGATTAGCTTTTCGATGTCGTTCAGCGAATTTGATGAATTCAATATTGATTTATATGAAGCATTAAAAGAATTGATTTGTTGCGTCAATGGAGAAGTTGATTCTGTTAATTTTGCTGTTATTTCTTTTTCTATTGATTTTTTTATGGATGCAAGTTCGCCGTTGATTTTGGAAGTTAATGCATTTGCAATTTGATTATCAATATTTGAAGTGATTTTCATGTTGATACCTTTTTGCTCACTAAATCCCAATTTAAGTGAAATAGTTGCCTTTTTTATTTTTGCTAGAATGTCACTGTAAATGTCAGAAGCATATTTTGGTTCAAATGAAATTGTCCAGAGTGATAAATTCTCCAAATTTCCTTTTCCGATTGCCACAATTGTTTTGTTATCTGTTAATTCCATATCGAATGTAAAATCTGCATTAGATGAGATTGAAGGTATTCCTTGTTGCTCGGAATTATAGGATACAGGAATATTATTTCCGTTATAGTGTGCTTGACACAATGGTTCTTTTGAATCTTTTCTAGCATCAATTGTAATTTTTCCTGAATGTTTTATTTCATTTGAGTTTAGATTTGCTTGGATATTTAGTGGCTTGTTTATTTTTGTCATATCAGAACTAATGTCAGTTGCAACAATTTTTGCACCATATCCTGAAGCTGAAATGCTTTTTATCCAAAATGAAGGGTATATATCATTTTTAAACTCAATATTTGTTCCCTGTAACCGTTGATAAGATTTCTTTTTTGAAGAAGTTTCTTCTTTCTTTACGTCAGTTTTGCCTGATTTCATGTTTACAAGATAATCAATTCCTTTCTTTATATATGGATAGTATTTTCCAAGAAGTGAATAACCTACTGATTCTATAGTTGACGAAAATAGATTGTTAGATGAAAGCGAAAAACTTTTTATTTCGGCAAGTTGATTTTGCATTTTCTTTTTATCTTGTGCGATAGAATTCTGAAGTTGTTTTGAAAGATTCGTCACTGTTGCATAATCGTCTGCAATTTCAGAGAAAAGAGGAGTCGTTTCTGTTTTTATTTTGTTCAAATCTTCTATTAATTTAGAAATATTTTGAAGTGCTGTTGCAGTTTTAGCAGGATTATTTTGAATGGCAGCATAGTCAAAGTTCAGAACTGAGTCTGCGGATTTTTTTAACGCAGTTATTTTTTGGTTTATTTCGTCTGGATAATCTTTCCATTTTGAATTTAGGGCAGAAATTTGATCTTGAATGTTTTTTGAAGTTTCAAGTGTTTTCAGCGAATTAATGTTTTGTTCAAGCAAAGATTGAGGATTGATTGAGTTGAAAGAATTTAAGAATGAAGATTGAATTTTTTGAATTGATGAATTGCCTTGAATTGCCGCATAAATTGTGTTTTCATTTTCTGATTGTTGTTCTAGCTGTTTTAGTAGTTTTTTATTTTTTCTTCTAAGAATTCTTTCAAGCTTTGATTGAGACAGAGAACCGTCAGATGTTCTTTCTGAATTAAATGAGAATTCCTGTATAGATAAATCTTCTGCAATAAACTTTTTCCTCATAAGTTGAGCTAAATTAAAATCAAGCTTTAGCTCGTCGAATGCAAAAAGATTTTTCATTGGATTCATTTTATCTGCAATTGAGAAATTTTTTATAAGTAACGAAGAATCTAATATTTTTAAATCAACTTTTGAAATTTCGCATTTTGCTTCAAATGTGTATTCTAAATAAGATTTAGCAAATTTTTTGAGTGCAAAGTTCTTTGTTGCAATAAAAAGAAATGAAATTACAAAAATAATTGATAGGAATGCAACTAGTGGAAGAAATTTGATTCTTCCTTTTTGTTTTTTTATTTGTTTTGCAATTAATTTTAAACGTTTTTGTTCATTTTTTGAAAAAGACTTTGTTTCGTCAATAGTGTAGAAGTCTTTATTATTGATTTTTGTTTTCTTAAAAAGCGATTTTATAAATTTTGAATCTTCTTGAATGTAAATTTTAGCAAGAAGTCTTTTATTTAATGATTTTTCTGTATATTTTTTTCTGAAGATTGATGGAATTTTTGCCATATTAGTTCCTGTTTTAGTTTGTTATGTCGCCAATTTTCTTTATTGTTGGTAAGTTTTGAATGAATATTGATATTTTTGTTTTTCTGATTAGTGGAACTATAAATTTTCTGATTAAAGAAACAATAATTCTTGAAATAATGAATACCGGAACGTAAAGAATTAACGCACTTGCCAGTGAGCCTGCAACAATAGTATTGTTAAATCCTGTAAAGCAAATAAACGGAACATCAAGCAATGAAGCATAAAAAGTTTGGAGTTGTGGAATGGAAAGTAAAAATATGCCGAATTTGTGAAAAAGCGAATCTAAAAATGGTGTAATGAGTGAAAAAATAACTGTAAAAATTGCAAATGCACCTTTATTAATTCTCATGAAAATGAAGAATATAGCTAGGATGTACCATAAAAGATTATTTTTAGGTAAAAAACCAAGGATTAAGGCAATTGAAATTCCATGGGCTATTTCTGAAGGATTTGAATTGCTATTTATCGCCTTAAAAAGTCTGATAAAAAATTTAAGCATTAATTAACTCCATTTACAAAAATTATAAAGAACAAAAACAATAAATTCAATGTAAGGAATTAAATGACAAACAAATATAATTAGAATATAATAAAAAAATGGAATCTATAAGGTATATAAAGAAATTAGTAGTAGTAAACATTTTATTTTTTATGATTTTTTCAGCGTTTGCAGAAGTCATGGAACCTATAAATACAAAGTGGAGATGGCGTACTGGCGATGTTGAAGAATGGGCTTTAGAAGATATTTCAACATCAAGTTTGTGGTTAAATGCTGAAATTCCGGGCTACATCGAAGATACTGGTAAATTCTGGATAAGGGGAACTGTACAAATCCCAGCAACCTTAAATAAAAATGACTTATATTTTGAGACTGGAGCTTTGTTAGGTGCCGCTGATATTTATGCAAATGGTGTTCTGATTGGAAGACATGGTTCAATAGAGCCTAAACTGAGATTTTCACATGTTGCTAATTCAGTTTGTAAGATTCCTTCATCAATTCTAAAAAGTAATAAAATAGAAATTGCAATAAGATGCTCAAGTGGTTCTAAAAAGGTAAAATTTTCTCAGTTTTATTTAGTTGATGGAAAAAGATTTCAAAAAACAGATGTTTTACAATCGTTTTTAAATACAACAGTTTATTTCATGATGGCAGCTATTTGCTGTTTCCTTGGGTTATATTTCTTAATTCAGTTTGTTTTTGATAGAAAAGATAAGGCAAATTTATCATTGGCTCTAACATTAATTACAATTGCAATTTATTTTCTTGATATTGCAAGTGATATTTTATTTCTTCCATATCTTATCCAAATTTCATTGTCGCGAATGTGTCTTGTTTTAAGTATTGGATTTTTGGACTTATTTCTTCTGCAAAATTTTAAGAAGAAAGATAAAATTCCACAGATAATAATTTATATTGTTTTTGCTATTTGTGCTGTCGGCTATATTATAACTTCGAAAGATGATGCTTTGCACGAACAGATGTTTACAATTTCTTTAATTCCAATTTTTGCTGGAATAATTTACATTTTTACTATAATTATTAAAGCTCTAAAAGCACATGAAAGAAATTCACTTAAGTTACTGATTGGAATTTCAATTGGAATGCTTTTTTCAATTAGTGATATAGTTTATGAGATTATTGGTCAAACACCTTTTGCGTGGTTGCAAGGATTTTCATTCTTCCTTGTTGATATAACAATGTTTGTTGTTGTTTCAATTGATTCTATTCAGAATAAAAGAACAATAAGTGAATATGCTAAAACAACAATGACTCAAAAAGATAGATTGAATGACATTATTGTAAACGCTTCAAAATTGTCAACAGAAACAATGGAAATAGCAAATTCTTTGAATGAATCAATTTCTAATTTTTCACAATCCGCGAATCAATCGGCGAACGAAGCCGATGAAATTAGTAAATATATAGATAAACAAAATAATTCCATAAATTCTACAACAAAGGCTCTGGATAAACTTTTGAATTCTGTTCAGGTAGTAAAATCAGAAATTGCGGAAGAGGCAAATGTTGTTTCTAACACGATTAATGAAACTACAGTAATGATTAATGACGCAAAAATAGTTTCTAGCATGGTATCGAAATCATCTGAGATAGCAAATACATTGGGTGAATTAGCAAGTAAGAGTAGAGCGGACGTGGCTTCATTAGTTCATCTTATGGAATTGATAAAAGATTCCTCTGCCGAAATTTTGAATGTTGTTCAAATTGTTGCGGATTTTGCAAATAGAACAAATATGCTTGCCATGAATGCCTCAATAGAAGCTGCTCATTCTGGTGTTCAAGGAAAAGGATTTTCAGTTATTGCTCACGAAATCAAGAATTTGGCAACGGCAAGTAATTCTCAAGCAGAAAAAATTAGAGATATTGTAACTTCAATTAATGATAACATTATGCAAAGTTTTGACCTAACTCTTACTGTGAATAAAACACTTGGGGATGTAGAAAAGAAGGCTGGAGCAACTTCTGATAAGGTTAATGAAACTTCAGAAAGAATGAAAAGACAATATGAAATAGGGCAGCGAATTTCTGTTGCAACTGATACAATGTCTAAATCGGCGACAAATGTAAAAAATGAAGCAGATCAACAGTATTTGTTTTCGACTGAAGTTTCATCTAATATGGAAAGATTATCATCTGCTGCCAGTGATGCTGGAAATGCGGTAGAAAGCATTATAGAAAAAAATAAACAATTATCTATGCAAGCGGATTCTCTACGCACTTTGTCAAAACGTGCAAAAGTTGCTGCAGAAGGATTAAATCAAATTATTAGTGAAAAATTAGATTAGGAATCTTATAGGAGAAAAGATGAAAAGAAAAATATTTATTTTAATAAACATGTTTTTTTTAGTTAGTGGTGTTTTTGCAGAGAAAACTCCAGTTAAAAACTTATTTATCTACAAACTGAATAATGGGTTGGATTTGTATGTTGCAGAAAATCATACAGTGCCTTTAGTATACATAGAAATTGCCGTGAAGACTGGAGGAATTAGTCAAACTCCAGAAAATGCGGGGCTATTTCATTTGTATGAACATATGTTATTTAAGGGAAATAAAAAATACTCATCTTCGGAAGCTATGAACGATGAAATGGCAGCTCTTGGAGTGTCGTCTCATAATGGTGGAACATCTGATGAATGTGTAAATTATTATTTTACAGTTCCTTCAAATAAATTGGAAGAAGGTTTGAAATTTTGGAGTTATGCAATTCGAGATCCAAATTTAGATAAGAGAGAACTAGAGTCAGAAAAAAAAGTTGTTTTATCTGAAATACTAGGACGTGCTTCTATGCCTCAAAGTATACAATATAGAGCTTTGTTGATGAATCTATTTCCAGAAAATCCATGGAAAGGTGATCCGGGTGGAAATCCAACAGTAGTTGAAAATGCAACTGTTTCACAATTGAAAAAAATCCAGAATACATATTACATTCCAAATAATTCTGCCTTATTTGTAGGTGGCGATGTTGATCCTGATGAAGTTTATAAATTAGTAAATAAAATTTATGGTTCATGGAAAAAAGGTTCTGATCCATGGAAAAAGGACAACAATCAGTATAATACAAATCCGCTTTCAAAAGATGTTTTTTATGTGTTTGCAAATGAACAGATGTCAAACGAAATGGCAAGCATCAATATTTCATACAGGGGACCGGATGCTGAATATAATGAGAATGATACTTATCCTGCTGATTTATTATTTACATGTGTTACAAACCCAAGTAGCTACTATATACAAAGCCTTGTGAATAATCCAAATCTTTCAATTCCTGATAATCGTTATACATCCATTTATTATCAAACTAAAAGAAAACTAGGTGTGATAGGGGCATATGCAAATATTTTACAACCAACTCAATATATTACGGAACGAGTTCAAGTGTTTGCCGATCAAATTCCTTTGTTATTGGAAAAAACTGTTGAAAATGTTGACGATGAATATTTAGCACAGGTTGAAACTGTAAAAAAGAGAATGATTAATCAAGATTTATATTCACAAGAAACAGCTGAGAATTTGTTGTCGCAAGTTCAATATTGGTGGATTCATGATACTGTAGATTATTATTTCACTTATTCTGAAAATGTAAGCAATTCTTCAAATGAAGATATCAAAAAGTTCTTAAATACTTATATTATTGATAAACCACGAATGATTGTCCTTGTAGTAAGCCCAGATGTTTTGAATGAAAAGAAAGATGAACTAGAAAAAGCTGGATATCAGATTCTTACTAACGAAAATACAAATTTTTACGAAAAGAAATAAATAAAAGGAACAACATATGAAAATAAATAAATTAATAACAATTTGTGTTATATTTTTGATGAATCCTTTTATATTTGCACAAGAAAATGATGAAATCAAACAGTATAAATTGAACAACGGTATTCCAGTATATTATGTACATAATGAAAATAATGAAATAGATTCTGTAATTATTAATGTTCAAGATGGAATCAATTATATAACTCCAGAATATTCTGGTTTGCAGACTGCCACTTTGGCTTTAATGCAGCAAGGGTCAAAAAAATATAATTTTGATTACATTCAAAATTATAAATATGAAACATTGTCTTCGTTTTCAAGTTATTCAGATTTAAAGTGTAGTGGCTTAAATGTTAATAGTACGAGTGAAAATATGGAGGAGTCATTGGACATCTTGATTGATTGTTTTATGAATCCAAATATGGCTGATACCGATTTTCAGAAAATGCTTGTTGAATATAATATTGGAATTCAACAATTACTAAATGATCCACTTCAGCTTTCTGTTTATTATACAAAAAAATTATTATTCAAAGATAATGCAATGGAATCATCAACTTCAGTCACACCTGATTCCATAAAAAACATCACTTTGAACGAAATAAAAAAATATTACAATAATTTCCAAGATTCAAGAAAACTATCAGTTATTGCTGTTGTAGGAATGAGTCCTGAAGATTTGTTAAAAATTTTAAACCAAAATCTTGGAAAAATTAAAGCTCAAAATACAAAAATTGTAAACAAAGAATTTACACCAGTAAAGTTTAATGAAAAACCTTTGGTGTTAACACATGAATATGCAAAAAATACTGGTTACATTTTCAGATTTTTCCCTGACATCTCTCCATCTGATTCAGATTATTTTACAACAAAAGTTGTAGAATTGATTTATTCTGACATATTGTACAATGTTATTAGGACAAAATGGGGAATTTGCTATAGTGTTATGAAATCTGATATGAGTAGTTTTTCAAATGTTGGTTATGAACTCATTTATCAATGTTCAGATGTAACAAAAATAAAAGAAGCTTTAACAGAAGCACAAAATATTATGAATAATGAAAAGTATATCTATTCAACTGATAAGGATGGAATACAACATGAAAAGCTTTATTCTGAATCGTTAGAAAAATTTAAGAATAAATTGATTACTTCTACTTTTGCATCACAAGAAACAACAAGCGGAATTTCTTTTAGAATATTATCAAGTTTGGAATTATATGGAGACACAACAACAGTGAATAAAAATATTGATAAGATAATTCAAATAACTCCAAGTGATGTTGATAGAGTGTTCAAAAAGACAGTAATGTCATCTGACAATTTCTGGGTTGGAACAGTCGGTCCTGATGATGAAGAAAAACTGGTAAATGTTTTTAACAAATAAAAACAAAAAAAACAAAAAAGCTCTAGAATGTTTTATTTCTAGAGCTTTTTTTTTGATTAATTAAATTCTTTATGAATTAAGCTGTAACTCAGAGAGCCTGGTTTGGCGATTGTATTTGGAAGTTTATTCCATTCAAACCAGGTAGCTTCAGAGATTTCGTCTTCTTGCAGCTTGATTATTCCACTTTCGTATTCCGCTCGTAATCCAATCATCAATTGATCGGGAAAAGGCCAACTTTGGCTTGCGCAATAGCGAATATTTTTTATTTCAATGCCAACTTCTTCACGTACTTCTCTTTTTGCACATTCTTCAATATTTTCACCACATTCCATAAACCTGCAAGACATGTATAAATATCTTGATTTCTAGCTCTGTGTTTTGCTAAAAGAATCTCATTTCCTTTTGAAATTAGAATAATTATGCACGGTTCAATTCTTGGAAAGAAAGTATCATTGCAAGTGGGGCAGGAAAGAGCCGTCAGTTTTGGGTTGTTTAAAAGCTTTGATCCACAGTAGGAACAAAATCGCTTATTATTTCTCCAATTAGCTAATGCAAGAATTCTAGAGGCGTTAATACAATCTTGAGATGATTCATAAAAATATTGCCTTAATGGAATTTGAATTATATTACTTAATATGTCAGTTTGAAAAATTGAATCATCATGTTTTAAAATGATTCCAGCGGAATTTATGTTTGTATCAATGAATGAGTCAAAAATGAATGAACTATCTAATAATTCTTTAATGATAGGTTTTGAAATATGCTCGTTATTTCTTTTGAAAATTAAATTATTACCAAAAAAAATAAAAGTATCATTTATGTTGTAATCAATTGAAAATGGTAAAAATGACATATAAAAACTTCCTTAAGCTTCATCTATAGTAGCAAATAATAAAGATTTATTCTGTAATTGTGCCATTATTTTTAGTGAAAAAAGAAGTAAAATAGAGTTACCATTTTTTCCTTTTGTATGAACTTTTATTTTTACTGTCTTTTTGTTTTTAATAGATTCTTGTATTCCTTTATTAAAAAGTTGTAAATCTTTTTTGCTAAAAATAAACGAAGGATTGTCTGAAGATGTATTTATTTCTACAATATCAAGTAATTGCCTATTAAATCTAATGATGTTTATCTTTTCATCAGCATATTCAAAAATTACTGCGGCACCAATAAAGTTATTAAAAATTTGTGAATCGGCGGAATCTTTGCTACAAAAATAGCTGGCGTTGAGCGAAGTGTCAATTTCTTCTGCTTTAATCTTCTTGAT
>JAAZCS010000276.1 GCA_012513125.1 Treponema sp.
ATTTTAAAAGATAATAATCAGGGAACGATTAATTTAGTTTTGCATCCTGATGATTTAGGAAATATTAAAATTCATTTGTCAATAGATGGAAAATCTGTTGCAGCACAAATTTCTGTAACAACAAAAGAGGCTTTGGAAGTATTTAAGGATAATGCTCAAACATTGCGTGAAGCTTTTATTGAATCAGGTTTTAATACTGGTGATTTTGATGTTTCATTTTCTAATAATTCAAATTCTAATAACAATGAATTTGGAGAACAACAGAATAGCCAGAATGAGTTTTTTGCAAAACAGGCATACGATAACGATAGTTCAGCGGATTTAGACAAAACTCTTATTTTAGAAAATCAAAATCATTTTACAAACAATTTAATTAATATTGTTGCGTAAAATGTCGAAATATAAAGTGTAGAGGTGATGATGGAACAACTAAACACACAGATGAGTGCAAGCGAAAAACTTGTTGTCGACAACGCTGTAAATAGTTTTAATAAAACAGTTGAACAAGGCAGAACAACAAGTAATGAATTGGGAAAAGATGATTTTTTAAAACTTCTTATTACTCAACTTCAGAATCAAGATCCAACTAGTCCTATGGAAAATACAGAGTTTATATCTCAAATGGCTCAATTTTCTTCATTGGAGCAGATGACAAATATGAGTACTGCTTTTACTAAAATGTCATCTTTTTTGAATTCTTCAGAAGCGGCTTCTACATTAGGTAAAACTGTAGAATTGAATATTGGTGATACAACTACTTCAGGAATTGTTGAAGGTGCTACAAGAGGAGAAAATCCTCAAGTGCTTGTAAATGGTATGTATTACAATATGGATAAAATAAGCGCAATTTATGCTAATTAACACAGAGGAGAAATAAGCACTATGATGAGATCACTTTATTCGGGAGTATCCGGATTACAAAATCACCAAACTAGAATGGATGTAATTGGTAATAACATTTCGAATGTAAATACTGTCGGTTTTAAAAGAGGACGTGTTAATTTTCAAGATATGATTTCACAGCAAATGTCTGGAGCTGCAAAGCCAACTGATGAAATTGGTGGTGTAAATCCTAAGGAAGTTGGATTAGGAATGACAGTTGCTTCAATTGATAACATTTTTAATCAAGGTAACTTACAATCAACTGGTGTTTCTACAGATTTAGCTATTCAAGGAAATGGATTTTTCATCATGAAAAATGGAGAAGAATCTTTTTATACTCGTAATGGTGCTTTTGGACTTGATAGTGAAGGAACTCTTGTAAATCCAGCTAATGGAATGAGAGTTCAAGGTTGGATGGCTAATGAGATTAATGGTGAAATGATTGTTACAACAGCAGCAATACCAACTGATTTAGTAATTCCTGTTGGTTCAAAAGACCCTGCAAAAGAGACAACAAATGTTAATTTTGCATGTAACTTAAATAAAAATACACCTGAAATTACAGAAGGTGCTAATGAAGCTGACATTGCAAAAGGAACATGGAATACAGAACAGAAAGTTTATGACAGTTTTGGAAATACACATATGCTTTCTATTTCATTTAGAAGAGTAGAAGGAAATCCAAATCAATGGCAAGCAACTGTTCAAATTGATCCAGATAATGCTGATTATACTCAGACTAGAATTGGACTTGGAACAACTGATGGTGTTCAAAATACTTTCTTAGTAAACTTTGATAATTATGGATTGCTTCAGTCTGTAACTGATTCTGCTGGAAATGCAACTAATCCTGATGGTCAAATAATTCTTCAAGCGTCATATTCTGTACCTGATTCTAATGCTGATGAAAACGGAAATCCTTATCGTCAAACTATGAATATTAATTTAGGAACAATAGGAAGTGCAATTGATACTGTAACTCAATCAGCTTCAAAAAGTACAACAAAGGCATATTACCAAGACGGATACACAATGGGTTATCTTGATAATTTTAAAATTGATTCTAGTGGAATTATTACCGGAGTTTACAGCAATGGAACTAACAGAACATTGGGTCAAATAGCAATTGCAACTTTCTCTAATGATAGAGGATTGGAAAAAGCTGGTGATAATACTTATGTTGAGTCAAATAACAGTGGAATGGCAAGAATTGGTGAATCAGGAGTCGCTGGCAAAGGAAGTTTGATGGCTGGTGCATTGGAAATGTCAAATGTTGATTTATCAGAACAGATGACAGATATGATTGTTACTCAAAGAGGTTTCCAATCTAATGCAAAAACAATTCAGACTGCGGATACATTACTTGAAACAGTTCTTTCATTAAAACGATAATGTTTAGAATTAATTAAATAAACAATAAAAAAGGCAACTGAATTCCATCGTTCAGTTGCCTTTTTTTTATATATATTAAAAAGATAAAAAATCTTTATTCTTTATGATATGGTTTTAACAATTCCGAAATTGAAATCTTTTTAAATAAACAAGCGTAATTATAAGCAGACATTCCCATTTGATCTTTTACGTCAGGATTGGAACCGTTTTCAACTAAAAGTTTACATATATTATATCTGTTAGCTCCAACAGCAAGGATTAAATTATTCTGTCCTTCTTTATTGATTGTATTAAGTTCAGCTCCATGTTGAATAAGATAAGAGGCGATTTTTTCGTTACCTCGCCACACAGCATCCATAATTGCGGTGTAACCACGATCTGTTGAAGATGCGTTGATATC
>JAAZCS010000277.1 GCA_012513125.1 Treponema sp.
ATGAAGCTGAGTCATTTCTTTCCACCAAGCATTCTGAATGTTTCTTTTAAAATCGATTCCTATAGGACCATAATCCCACGCTCCTGCTTGACCACCATATATTTCAGAAGATTGAAAGACAAAACCCCTTCTTTTACAAAGTCTGATAATTTTGTCTAATGTACACATATGTGTATCTTTTTCGTTTGCCATGAAATACTCCCGACGACAGAGGCATATGCCGTCTTTTTTATACTATAATATTTCACGTTATCATAAAATTTGAAAGAAAACAACAATAGTTATAATTAATAATCTTGTATATTTAAATTTTCAGTATATTCCGAAATCTGTGAAATGGCCTTTTTTGCTGCGGCAGAATTTCGTTGCAGGAGTTCTTTGAAATCATTTTCAGAAATAGTAATCAATCGGCATTTTGTTAAAGCAAACGCTGTTCCTTCATGCGGTTTATTCAATATGCATTGGATATCACAAATAAAGCTACCAGAATTGTAATATTTGATTTCTTTATCAAAGTTTACGCATATTGAACCTTTTTCTAAGTAAAAAACTTCATTTACAGCTTCACCTTTTGTAAAAATCACTTGATTTGGTTCTTTTTCGATAATTTTATTTTTATTTTTGACAATTGTTGGCTTTATAAAAAGAACTCTTCTTGACGCATCAATTATATTTTTTTCTTCATACGTCGGTAACAAATAAACTTCACCCCACAAAAGAATATCAAAAAACTGCGTAACATAAATCATCTGTGCAAAAAGTAAAAACAAAATAAAAAACATATAAACTTTTAACATCAACATAATCAACGTACTGATTGCACCATAGAGAAAATTGTAATTAGAAACATTAATAGTTAAAGTAATGAAATATGAAACAAAGAAAAATGAAACATTACACAAAAAAGAATAAAACACGCACAAACGCAATCTAGGCTTAGTACCAGATGCAAACCTATAAACAAATGTTACAAAAATGAAAAAAATTGAATATACAATTATAGTTGCAAAAAGATTTGTTTTAGGTTTTATTACAATATTAATAGTTTCTTGAATCTGTTTGATTACTGGCAAATCCAGAATTTGTTGCAAAACAAAAGACATCACTACAAGTAAGATAACAATTACAACAAGTAAAAATTCACCAGCAAACGTCAATATTTGATTTATAAAAGAACGATTTTCTGTTACACTGTGAAAAATTTGAGTGATAGATTGCATTATTGACATAAATAACTTTCGTGCCATCCAAATAATCCAGAAAGCAAGAAACAAAGTCATCAAATTAACTTCACGAGCCTGCAACATTTCATTTACAATTGGAGTTATGTCATATATTGATTTAAACATATCTCCTAATTTCAAAATATAAGCCAATATATTTGGAAACTTTTTTAGCAAACCAATACATGCCGAAATTATAATCATAACAACGGGAATGAAAGAGAAAATAAAGCTAAATGCACATGAAGAAGCACTTTCCCAAAGATTGTTTGTATTAAAAATAGATAATGAAAGATAGGAAAATTGTCCCATTCGCAAAAAATTAAACTTACTCTTCTCTTTCATTATATTCCTCTACAATTCTTTTTAGAAATCAGCTAGTTTTGGTGCTCTTGGATAAGGAATTACATCCCTAATATTTTCCATTCCAGTTACGTATCGAATTAATCTCTCAAAGCCCAAACCAAATCCAGAATGAGGAACTGTTCCAAAACGGCGTAAATCTAGATACCATTGATAATTTGACATATCCATATTTCTAGCTTCACACGCTGCTAATAGTTTTTCGTAATTTTCTTCACGTTCTGAACCGCCAATTATTTCACCAATACCTGGAACTAAAACATCAACAGCCTTAACAGTTTTTCCATCTTCATTCAATTTCATATAGAAAGATTTAATGTCTTTTGGATAATTATAAACCCTAACAGGGCATTTAAAAATTTGTTCTGTCAAATATCTTTCATGTTCAGTTGCTATATCGCAGCCCCAATAAGGTTTGAACTCAAATTTATCAGAATGTTTTTCTAGCTCTGTAATTGCATCAGTATAAGAAATACGTTTGAACTTGCTTTTTACAACATGCTCTAGCATTTCTATTAATCCAGGTTGAATTCTTTTGTTGAAAAATTCCAAATCTTCTCTACAT
>JAAZCS010000278.1 GCA_012513125.1 Treponema sp.
AATGTTGAATTATAGTATTCAATATTGTTACTATAACAAAAAGCTTCAAAATGTAAATTTTGAAATAGTCGATTACTATGATTTCCGTATTCGTTAAACAGAACAATCATTATTATGCCCCTTTCTATAAACCTAACATTTTCTCGCTTGTTCAGTTCTAAATTATTTATCCTGCGTTTTTATCAGTATAACTTCAAAACTGAAACAATTGTAAATCTATCATATACCACAAAATAAAACTTTTCCACAGAAAGTTATACCTATAGGTCTAACATTTGCTTGAGCTGCATTGCCGCGCCCAAAGGGCTTGGCGTAAAAATTGCTGAGCGAAGCGACTGCAATTTTTATGACAAAGGCAATGTCCGCTCGAAGCAGTTGTTAGGTACTCTTACTTTATTGTTTTTATATATCCGCCGAATACCCATCCATAAACAGGGCAATACATATCTTCATATGCATAATCAACATAATACCAACAAGATTTTATGCCATCTATTGTATCTTCATTTTTTGTTTTCCCAATAATTTTTATATGCATCTTATCATCTAGTACATATACTTTTTCTGATGATATATTTGGCATTTCACGAACGTTTAATTTGCCGTTACTTACTACAACATCACCATCATACTTATACACATCATATGTATTAATAATATACCATTTATTAAACTCAGCCTCAGTTCCTAGGGCGTAAAATACTGTTTTCTGATTTTCATGGATTAATTTTATAGAGTACCAAAAATCAGTTTTATCAATACGATATTCTAATTCAAAGGATTTTCCATTCATAGATATATTCTTAAGTAAATCTTGTGTGTTAGGAAAAACTTTAATTACATTACAAATTATTTTATTATCTTTTATAGTATATGTTCCGTATAAAACTTCATCCAAGTGCATTGCTTGTAAAATGAATTCGTTTTTGTAAAAGGTAAGTGAGATATTTCCATCACAAACTTTGTATGGCGGATAATACCAATTCACTGATTCTAAATTAGTATTAGTAAGCTTTTCATCATATTGAATATTTCCGTGTGCTTTTCTTAGTTCAGAATAGCGACTCATTAATAAATCAGTCTGAGTATAAACATTGAAAATCGCTAAACACGATATACAAATAAACACAAAAGCCTTTTTCATCTTTTACTCCTTTATTCCGCAGCCGCCGCAGGCTGGACCTAACATTTGCTTAACTTGCAATTCCGCGCCCGCAGGGCTTGGCGCGGTTTGTGCGCAAGCACATAACCGTGACAAAGGAATTGTCAGGTTGAAGCACTTGTTAGATTTCTTTAATAATTAATGGTACAAGCATTTCTTCAGGAGTTAAACCTGCATGATGACCTATAAATTTTTTTATTCTCTTTTGATTGCTATTCATTGATTTAAATCTTAATAAACTACTTCCAATTCCAATAGCAACAAAATCACCGATAAAATCTAATGTTTTTGAATGAGTTTTTCCAAATCCCAGAATTTTTTTATCAAATATTTCGTTACGGGAAAACAGCATGAATTCATCATGGAAATATGTGTTAAAAAGGCGCTCAAATTGTCTTTTTTTATTTGCCTTAATAAAGAACGAAACTGCACGAGATTCTACAGATGGCGGCATAATCATACAGTCAAATAAGTCTTGATAATCATTAATATAGAAATCGTGAGTTATTGATGTTTGCCCATGGTCTGCAGATATAATAACAAGAGTATCATCCAACTGAGTAGTTAGCCTTGAAAGCTCATTATCTATTTTTTGAAGATATTCAACAGTTTCTTTACTATTACATCCCGTTTCATGCATAACAGAATCGGGATTATCCCAATATGAAAAAATAAAATTCTTACCAGGATAATTACATATTTCACTTGCTTTGCTGAAAAGATTATCCAATGAGTTTATTTTACAATTTATATTTCCGTTTGAAGGAAAAGATATATGAGCTGGTTGAAGTGTAAATATTCCGAGATCAGAATTTTTATTTCGTATTTTCTCGAAAATTGTTCGATATGGCATGATATTATACGCAACTGAAATATCATCGATAGGCTGTCCAGTAAAACTATCCTGATTCAAATATATATCTACAATTCTTGAGTATTCTTTGAAAAATAGTGACCAACCAATCCAACCATGTTCATTTGGTGATAAACCTGTGTAATAAGAAGTCATTGCAGCAGTTGTGGTTGACGGAAATACAGATGTATATGAACCATAATTGTTTGAATTTAAAAAACTTCCTGCTGAGAGATTTTTTTGAATAATATCAGTGCCTAAACCATCAAAAATCATGAATAAAATATTTTTATAGTTTTTACCGAGTTTGTCATCTAAAATATTTACGGTTGTGTATTTATTCTCAACAGAATAATAATTTAATACTGAATTAATAATGTTAACAATTGATTTATTGTAATCTGGTACAATGTATCTTTTCATTTTTATCCTCTGCCCGAAGGGTCAATCTAACATTGTTTTAACCTGCAAACGGGCTTGTCCCGTTTGTCAGCGTTGAAAACTGTGTTAGCTGTGTCTTCTCGTTTTTATTGCATCATTGTTTTATAGTTCAAATTGTGTTCACGAGCAAATGCAATAAAATCTTTTTCTTCTTGTGTTACTCGAATTTGGAATTTCAACGGTTGTGTGAATTTCTGTTTTCTTCCGGCATTTTCTCTTGCTCCACCATGTCCGAATTCTTTTGTGTATGAAGCGAGTCCTGATTTCTTCATATATTCTTTTTCTGAAATCATTTTTTCATCCGCACTTACTTTTGATACAGGTTTCTTGAAAACATAGCCTTCTGAATCCTTTACAAAAACATATTCCATAATCAGTCCTCCTTTAATCTTTTCTTTGCAACCTTGATTTTATCTTTCGGTGTTTTTTGTGTCTTCTTTACGAATACAACACCTATTAAAATAATTTTCTCAGGTTGATATTTGAACAAGGATCTTAATTCGTTTGATTTGATTTCGAAGATTTTCCCTTGAAGATGTTTTACTCTTACAAATTCAATTCCATCTTCTTCGATTGTCTTATATTCTGAAGCGAGAAGGTCTTGTTGTGTTTGTTCTAGAACTGAAATTTCGGAAATAGCCGCTTCCAGTTTTTCCACCTTGAACTTCATGATTTAAATATACTTCCATATCTTGATATTGTCAACATTTTCAAAATGTTTATTTATTTACTTTCAGTTGAATCTAATAACATTAACAACTTGCTTTATTCAAATTAAAATAGATTTCTCTTCCTTTGGAGCTGCCACGAGGCAGTCCAGCTAACATTTGGTTAACCTGCATTGCGTTAAGCTGTCACGAATCTTGCCGAGCAAAGCGACAGCAAGATTCGTGACAGTAGCAATGTCAGGTTGAACCAGTTGTTAGCAAATTTTCTTATTTGTTCTCATTTACTAAATAAGTAATAAAATCATCTATATATTTAGTATGTATTTGTTTGTTATTTAATGACTCGTTAGCAAGATTAATAAAAAAAGGGATCCCTTTATTCCGTATCAACCATTGAGTATAACAACCGACAATTGGGTATGAGTCATTACCATATTTATAGAATCCTTCATCTGTTGCTAGTATTTCTTTATAAAATCCAATTTGATCTTTATTGCTTTTTTTGTTAACCCAATCATTAAGATTTAAGCCATCCCAATAATCGTCACAAAATACTGCAAAGCCTTCGTCTAATTGTATAGCCGGGAATCCACGCAACATATTTTCTAAAAGCAGATGCGCAACCTCATGGCAGCCAATTGCTTTTACCTCTACACTATATGTTGCATGAATGGTATTCGGTAAATAACAGAATGCGTTTTTTGGTTTAGCATCTTCTGGTTTAGTATTTATATCATAACTTATTCCAAATTCTATTGAACTGTTGAACAACACCAACCTTATACATATTTTTGGATCGTATCCCAGGGTATTCACCACTTTTGAGTAACATTGCTCCTGGAACTCTAGTATTTTATTTTTATCGTTACTTATAAACTCATTGTTACTAAAATACATTTCAAAATGATCTGATGATAATTGTTTATCCAATTTTGTACCCTATTTATTTTATTTATTCTTTTCGCGCCGCGTAAGCGGCGACGTGCTAACATGCGTGTAAATCATTTAACCAAGAAAGTAGAAAAGAGTGCTCAATATTTATATACATTTTCTTCTCCGCCTCCCGCGCAGCGTGGTGCTAACATTTGCTTAACCTGTAATTCCGGCCTGAGCAAAGCGAAGGATTGTTCTGCCCAAAGTGAACTTGGACTTTTTTGTAAAAGCTAATAAGGTGGTTTAAGCCTGTTGCTCTAACCAATAAGCTTTTCTTTTTATATCTGCAGTATGAAGCTTTTCTCTTCTGTCCGCAAGTCTTTTTTCTTTTCTTCCTGCAAAATAGTCTTCTGGAGTCAGATAAAGAAGTGCGCCGTGAAGGCGTTCGTTGTTGTAGAAATCTATCCACTGTGCCATTTTTTGTTTTGCATCTTCATAGCTGAAGTACGCTGTCTGGCGGACATGTTCAGTTTTTAATGTCGAATGGAATCTTTCAAGTTTGCCGTTTGACTGTGGATGGCAGACTCTTGCTGAAGTTTCATAAAGTTCCAGCACTGAAATCAGGTCCTTGAAATCCTTCGATATGAACTGCTTTCCATTGTCGTGGATGATTCTTGCGTGAGCTCCCGGGTATTTTTCCTTTACTCTTGCAACCAGGAGCTCTATGTTTATTCCCTCCATTGTTTCGCATAATTCCCAGTCCAGAATCTTCCGGCTGTAACCGTCCATTATGCTGATAAAATAATAAAAGACACCAAGAACCTTGATGTATGATATGTCGGTGTGCCACTGCTCGTTCGGAGCCAGAGGCTGGTCAAATCCTTTTTTCTTTGCTTCTCCTTCGTTTTTAGCCCATTTATGAACCAGATCATATTCCTTCATGATGTTGTAAACGCTTGCAGGCCGAACAAAAGCAATGTTTTCGTCTATCATCTGCCAGGCAAGATAGCGGTAGCCGTACAGGAAGTTTTTGTGGGCAAGAACATATTTCACAACAGCCTGTCGCTCTTGCGGTGTATACCAGTTGAGTCTTGGCGTGTCGTGATTATGTTTTGTCTCAACACCTTTTCTTGTCTGCCATTCATGCCATGTACTTTTTGAAACACCTGCAAATGAAGCAATTACAGCAACACTGATTTCCGTCTTTCCGGCCAGTTTCCTGACCTCAGTTTCTATCAGAGTCCGTTTTTCAAGGCTGACTTTTTCTTTCCCTAGCTCCGGCCACCAAAAGTTTTTTTTAACAGCATATTTTCTTCCGCAATTTCTGCAATTACTTCATCTTTCTTCTGAAGTTTTGCTTCCAGTTCATCAATCTTTTTCTGCTGTGCCTTTTCTGTTATATCCGGCCGAGTCCGATTGAAAATCATGGCGGCGTTTTCCAGAAATTCTTTCTTCCAGTTCAGAATCATGTTCGGATGAATGTTGTTTTCCTTTGCAACATCGCTGACAGCTTTTCCATCCTGAATCACTGCCATAACAACTTTCAATTTTTCTTCTGCCGTAAAAGTTCTTCTTGTTCTTCCCATAAGGTGTCCTTCCTTTGTATTATACACCTTATTAGCTTTGCTGTTTTAGTCCAAGTTGCGGTTAGGCATTACAGTATAGAGCGTTTTTTCATAAAATCCTCCTAGATTTTATCTTTTGTCATTCAACGAATGACTTACAGAGAAAAAATGTCGGAAGATTTACCTTACTGACAGCAAGTGGCGCTGTGCGCCATCAACCTAACATTTGCTTAACCTGCGAGGCGTAATGGCGCGATTCTTGCCGAGGAGCGTAGCGACGACCAGCAAGAATCGTGACATAGCCGAGTCAGGTTGAAGCAGTTGTTAGGCCATTTTCTTCCCAGAAATTCATTTTCATATTTTCTGTTGTATATTCCATTAAAATATTATCATTTCTATTTACTATTATGAATTTATTAACATTTTGTAGTTTATCGATGTTCATATCAAATAGAGTTTTTACTTCATTAGCATCATTAATAGAATCAAATCCAATACCTGATGTAGTATCAATTAATACATATAATTTATTCAATTTCTGATACTTCTTTTGTTTATTGGCTTTAGTTATTGCATTCTTAAGGATTAATTGTTTGAAATATCTACAATCCGAAAGACCTTTTGTTGGACTTATATATGTTTGATTATTTACTTGATTTATTTCTATAGTGTTTTCAACATTCACATACTTACTCTTTGCATATTCTAAGATATGAGTAAAATCTTGATTTCTACCAAAACACATCTTTGCAATTTTTTCAGATATTGCTTCGTTCAAAGTAATTGAATGGACTATTTCTAAGCCAATTTGGTTATTATTAGGATCTAATAAAATAAAATCAGGACTTTCTGATTTTCTAAATTTAAATGATGGAAAATAGTGTAAATAAAAGTATAACGAAGAATATTCTGATAAATCTTTTCTGTGAACATGCTTAATCAAATATTTATCATCAATTTCTTTAATTGCATCGCGTAAAAACTTGGGCCTAATAACAGAACCATCAACAACAGTTAAATTCATTAGCGATATACTGAAATTGTTTCCTTCAAAAGAAGCATTTACGATAAAATCGTTTACAGTAAAGTACTGCTGTTTTGCTAAACCATATTTTATATTTACATTTTCAGCTAACATTTCTGCTAATGTCATTTTTCCTCCGCCCGCCGAAGGCGTGGGCCTAACTATATTTTAACCTGCTTTTGCGGTTTTTGCGAAGCAAAATTGGCGTGAAACTTGCCTCTGTTTGAGCGTAGCGAGTTGGCAAGTTTCATGACAAAGCAAATGTCAGGTTGAAAATTGTGTTAGACGAATTTATTATACTTCAATACTTCTCATGATATGGATATTTTTTATAAATTTCATTTTTTTGAGTACTCATTCATAAGACGAGATAACAATAAAGAAAAGACATCTACATTATTTGTAAAACTAAAAAAAGTTGCTTTTCCAGTATCTTTATCAATTTGCACGCCATTCCTATAAGGTTCAAAAGCTAAAATCTTATCTAATTTCATATTCTTATTTGCTTTTGTGCCGATAAAAATGATTCGTTTTGATGTTAAATATAAAGTTCCATTATCAACTATTTTCCAAATATCTTGTGTTACTCGTTCTGGCGCAACACTTCCAATTTTATAATATACACCTTTGCAAATTTTAATTCTTGTAGAAACTCCACTGTAATTCACTCTTTGTGTTACGGATTTCATTTCATACCATTCAATATTTGTCTTAAAATATAAATTTTCACTTTTTTGTAAATTTATATCTGACGAAATTGTTGGAATTTCGCCATTTTCAATAATCCAAAATAATTTATATTTATCCAAGGCAGCTTTTGTTTTTTCTTCATAGGTAATTCTTACATCCAAATTCTTTGCTAATTCATTAATTTGCTTTTCTTCATCTGGTGATAAGCGTTCATCTTTTATAGAATTATTGACTAAATCTGTTAAGAGTTTTTGAGCTTCTGCATTATATATGTTTTTAGCTGTACTATCTGATAATAATAAGTTCTTTCTAATATTTTCAATATATTCTTTTCCCTTATCATCAACAACGCCATCTTTTATTACATCATCTACTTTTGATTTATAAATTTCACTTGTTTTTTCTGTTAATATTTTATTAATAAATATATCTTTTACCTGAAGAAACTTTTGAAGTGCTTTTAATGAAGCAGATTCATTATCAGAAATCTTTTCATCTTCAAGTACTTTATTTAAAAACTGAGTAAATAATCTTTTTTTATCTTCTTCAAAGGATTTATCATAATTAACTTTATATTTACTAACTAACTCATTTACAAAATCTATGGAAATATCACTTATATCATTTTCATGTTCTGACAAGTAATTTTCGATTTCAATAATAAAATTTTGCTTTGGAAGTTTCTTAAATATTTTTTGAAAGAAACTTTGTTTTTCTAAATTTTTCTTCGTAAATGCATTCATGTTTTTCTCCTTTTGCACGCTTGAGCGTGTCCGTCTAACATAGTCTTAAACGGCGCACGGCTTGACCGTGCGTCCGCTTTGAAGACATTGTTAGGCGATATTATACCATATTTTTATTGTTCTGCTTCAATAATTTTCTTGATTTCTGCAATTCCAAGAATTTTACCGCTAGAAACTACTTTTTCATTTACAGAAAGTACAGGCATACTCATAATTCCTGCTTCCATTACTTTCTGTAAATCCGTAATGTATTCGACATTTGCAGCAATGTTCATTTCTGCAAGAGCGTCAATTACATTCTGGTGTAAAGTCTGACAGCCTTTGCATCCGCTTCCATAAACTTTTACTGTAAGATTTTCCATAAAAACTCCTTTTTTGGCAGGCTTGACCTGCCAAAAATACTATATGAACAATACCTGCAAGGCATTGAACAAATACCCGACTAAAATAATGCCGATTACGCAAATTGCAATGAACACAAAAAGCAATTTGCCTTTTACAACTTTTTTTAGCATGACAAGTGAAGGCAAACTCAAAGTTGTTACTGCCATCATAAAGCTCAAAACAACACCAAGCATCGCACCCTTAGCCAAAAGCGATTCAGCAATCGGAATACAGCCGAAAATGTCCGCATACATCGGCGCTCCCAAGACCGTTGCAAGCACAACTCCCAACGGATTGTTTTTTCCAAGTACAGTTTCTATCCAGTTTTGCGGAATCCAATTGTGAATAAACGCTCCGATTGCAACTCCGACAATGATATACGGAAATACCTTCTTTAATGTTTCCAAGACCGAGCGTAAAGCGAGGTTTATTCTTTGTTTTTGAGATATCTTTTCTTCAGAAACTTCATTAGATTTTCCGTTCTTTATAAAATCCGCTACTTCGTTTTCTAAATGAAGTTTCTCTATAATCGTTCCGCCAACGACCGCAATTACAAGACCGAACAAAACATATGCGACAGCGATTTTCCAACCGAAAATACTCATTAAAAGGACGAGCGAGCCTAAATCCACCATTGGAGACGAAATCAGAAAACTGAATGTTACGCCTAGCGGAAGCCCTGCCTGTGTGAACCCCATAAAAATCGGAATTGACGAGCATGAACAAAAAGGCGTAACCGTCCCCAATAGAGCTGCGATAATCCTTGCCCACAATCCTTTAAAGCGACTCATTATGCGTTTGCTTCGCTCTGGCGGAAAATACGACTGAATATAAGAAATGATTAAAATCAGCACGAATAAGAGGATTGTGATTTTTATTACATCATACAAAAAGAAATTTATGCTTCCACCAAGCCGACTATTTGTGTCAACTCCAAGAAAAATGAGCAGATTTTTAATCAAAGTGTTAAGCCATTTCATTCCAAGTATTTGATTTTGAATAAAGTTCCACATAACAACCCCTTATATCGATATATTTGCATTTATCAATGTTTATTCTAAAAAAAATATAAATTGTTTATTTGCAAGAGCATTCTGATTTTGTATTTTTCTCACAACTGATTTCAGAAATTACATTCTTAAACTCAGAGAAAGTTTTGCAGTTGATAGAATAGTAAGACCATTTTCCGTCTTTCCTGACAGATACTAAATTGCAGTCGTTAAGAATTTTCATGTGGTGAGAAAGAGTTGATTGAGTAATGCTGAATTCTTCAAGAATTTTACAGGCACAAAGTTCTCCAGCTGTAAGCATTTTTATAATTCTTACACGGTTTTCATCCCCAAGCACCTTGCAGATTTTTGCTATTTCCTTTTCGTTCATATTTTACCTCATATTGATAAACTTCAATATGAAATATACATAATACATTGATAATTGTCAATATATATTTTTAAATTTTCTTGAGCCCCAGTGCGGGCGTCCGCCTAACATTTGCTTAACCTGCGAGGCGTAATGGCGCGATTCTTGCCGAGGAGCGAAGCGACGACAGCAAGAATCGTGACATAGCCGAGTCAGGTTGAAGCAGTTGTTAGAAACTTTTTTCTTAATTTATTACTACTTCCAATTTCATCAATAGCAAATGATTCTACCATTTCTTTGAATGCAGATTTCTCTAAAGTGTTTATGATTGATTCTTTATTAATAAATTCATCTGGTTTAAATGCATTGAACCAGAAATCCCATTCACCGCCAATAATTCCATTTTCATATACAAATGCCGTTTTCTTTATTTTATTCTGATTGTAAATAATTGCATATTTTACATGTTCGTTTATCAATATTCCATTATAAGTATTCCTTTGAATTCCAATTATTTTATAATCTTTTCTTGTTATTCTTTTTCTTTTCTTATGCTGTGCGTATTTTACAATTTTTCCATCAGTAATTACCTCAAAATAATATTTACTATTATTCATTTCTTCAATCAAATTATATATTGATAAATCTTTAACATAATTTGTAATTTCTTCTGTTTCAAGTTGAATGGTTTCAAAGGGCTTAATTACTTTTGGAATAGGAAGTTTGACGATTTCATATTTATACTTTTTGTTTATTATTAGATTAAGCCCTTTAATTACTTCAACACGATCTTTTCGATTATAAATAATTATTGAATCGTCTATACTAATCTAGACAAAAAAGATAAGGGGTCGCAAAATAGAGATGGAGAAACAAAATGACAGAAAAGCGACAGAGAAGAACTTTCACGGAAGAGTTCAAAAAACAAATGGTTGCGCTGTACAACACAGGC
>JAAZCS010000279.1 GCA_012513125.1 Treponema sp.
ATGGTTTTTATCATTTGCCGGAGGTGCAATGATTTAAGTTGTAGTTGAAGAATTAATTCCAGAATCATCAGAAGGCAAACATTCAAATTTCGGAACTATTGGATTTGGAGTTGGATTTATTCTTATGTTCCTTTTAGACGTAGTATTAGGTTAGAATAAATTGTAGACTTATTACTAAAGAGGTGTGAATATGAAATTAGCGATTCTTGGTGCCGGACATATAGCAAAATCTATGGCTAAAACAGTATTAAAAATGAAAGAAGTTGAATTGTATGCAATTGCTTCAAGAAACAAAGAACGCTCTGAAAATTTTGCAAAAGAATTTAATATTCCAAATTCATTTGATTCTTATGAAAAAATGCTTTCTGACCCCAAAATTGACCTTGTTTACATCGCTGTTCCTCATTCACATCATTACAAATGGACAATTGAAGCTCTTAATCATGGCAAAAATGTTCTTTGTGAAAAAGCTTTCGCAGTAAATGAAAAGCAAGCTTCTGAGATGATTGCCTTAGCAAAAGAAAAAAATCTACTTTTAGCAGAAGCAATTTGGACAAGATATATGCCATCTCGAAAAATTATTGAAAATATTATACAAAGCGGTGAAATTGGTGAAGTTTTCACTCTTTCTGCAAACCTTGGCTACATAATAGATGATAAAGAAAGATTAATTCCCCCTGAACTTGCTGGTCGAGCATTGCTTGATGTTGGAATATATACGCTCAATTTTGCTAGTATGATTTTTGGTGATAAAATAAAAAGAATCGCTGCTTCTTGCGTGATGACTGAATCTGGTGTTGACGGACAAGATTCTATAATGATTCAATATAACAACAATTCCATGGCCTCGTTATTTTGCTCAATGTACACACGAACAGACAGAAGAGGAATAATTTATGGACGAAAAGGATTTATTGAAATTGATAATATCAACAATCCTTTAAAAATAAAAGTTGTCTATAACTCAAGAAGATTGCCAAAATATTATAAAGTGCCTCATCAGATATCAGGATATGAATATCAAGTTCGTTCCTGTGTAAACGCAATTAATGAACATAAAACTGAGTGCCCCGAAATGCCACACGAAGAAACTTTAGAGATGATGCGTCAAATGGATGAAATCCGTAAGCAGATTGGACTAATTTATCCTTGCGAATAATATAAAAATGACTAATTTATTGAGAATTTTTTCTTCCATTCAGTTGGAGACATTCCTGTATTTTCTCTAAATGATTTCATAAAATATTTTACATCGCTAAAACCAGATTTTGAAGAGACTTCATATACTTTATAGCAACCAATTTCCAAAAGACGTTTGGCTTCTTCAATTCGAAGTTTCTTTAAATAATCATTAAAATTTACACCAACTTGTTCCTTAAATTTCTCAGAAAACCAAGTGTAATTAATTGAAACGTAATTTGCGACAATTGCCATATTTATGTTCTGTGTATAATGCTTTTTGACATATTCTATTGCCTGAACAATATACGGATATTCAGTTTTACTCTTTTTTATTATATTCGATAAATAAATTGAAAAATCAAAAATATATCCTATCCATTCTTGTAAATTATTTGCATGATAAATATTTATAATCATTACTTGTTTTATTAATAAATACATGTCACTTTCAATATAAGTTTTATACCTTGAAAACAAATCTATTGTTATTTTTCTATATATATAATCCAGAATCTCAATAATTGATTCAGATTCAACATTTGAAAAATCAAACAATTCTTTTATTTTTGTCTGTAATAAATCAACATCATAAATATCTATTCTTGCAATATATTTCTCGTATTTTTTTTCTATATTTGAAAAATCTTCAACATGCTTTATTTCAGAATAATAAAATACATCATTATTTTTTTGCACCGATATTTCTTTTGTAATTTTATCAAAAAAAGCGTTCAACATGGCAACTTTTGATTTATAAATCATTTGTTTTAATAGCCCCAAATTATTTTCAAGAGAACTCACACCAACAATGAAAGTTGAAATTGTAATATCATTTTGAATAAATGACAGGGCTTCATTAGGAATCACAAAACAACAAGAGTTCTTCATTCTTTCTACACAATAAAATTGAAATGAAAGAAGCATTGGTTCAACTATTTCAAAGCATTTTGCTCCATAAAAAGAAACACAATAAAAACCTTTCTGAAAATTCAAGACATCTGGTATTACATCATTTGCAATATCACTTCCAGATATAAATGATTTTAAATAATCTTCATTTTTTCGCTTTTCTTCTTTTTCAAAAGATGAAATTGCGGCTCTAACTGAATTCAACAATTCTTTTTTATCAACTGGTTTTAAAATATAAGATGAAGCTCCATTTTGAATTGCATCTTTTGCATACGAAAAATCATCAAATCCACTTAGAACAATTATTGATGGATGATTTTCTAAAATTGAAAGATTATGCATCAATTCAATTCCATCCATTTTTGGCATTCGAATGTCAGTGATTATCAATTCTGGCTGCTCACTTTTGCACAGTTCAAGTGCTTCTTCTCCATTTTTTGCTTCAAAAATATTAAGCGGAATATCAAGTGAATCAATTAAAATCTTTTTTAAACCAGCACGAATCAATTTTTCATCGTCAGCAATTACAACACTAATCATTTTTACATCCTATGAAATAATTTTTTAAGGTAACGGAAGAGGTATACAAATCAAAGTTCCTTTACCTTCCTCAGATTCAATTTTTATTTTAAAATCTTTTCCATACGTCATAGTTAATCTTTGCTGAATATTTTTGAGACCTATACTTCCAACAGAATCTTTTTCAAATTTAGAATCTGCTAAATAAGATTTTATTTTTTCAAGTTGTTCACTATTCATTCCACAACCAAAATCTTGCTCACATAGATAAAATTTATGATTAATTTCATCTGTTTTTGTAAAAATCTTTATGACTGCATCTTTTCCCTCAGGCTCAATTGTGTGAATATACGAATTTTCAATTAATGGTTGCAATATCATCTTTGGCACTTTTATAGAAAAAAATTCCGGATTCATTTCTGTCAAAAGCGATATTTTATAATCATTTCTTAAATTTAGAATGTAGATATATGAAAGGGCATAATCCATTTCCTGTTCGAGCGACACAATATGAACTTTCCAACGAAGACAATAACGCATCATTTTTCCAAGAATCGTCATGCTTTCAACAATATCTTCTTGTTCTGCAATAACCGCTTGCATTTTTATAGTTTCTAAAACGTTATACAAAAAATGCACATTTATTTGATTTTGCATCGCCTTTATTTCGGTATCAGCAATTAGTTCTTGTTCAATTTTTATCTGTTCAATTTGTGATTGAATTTGCTCTACCATTAAATTAAATGTCTTTTGAGTTTCACCTACTTCATCGTTTCGTATTACAGGAAGTCTTATCTCATAATCTCCCTCGCGAATTCTCTTCATTCCATTAATAACGGAATATACACCAGACATTAATTTTTTTGTTGTACTTCGAATTACAAAATACAGAAGAAACATTGTTACTATGAAACCTAATAATAAAACAGAAAAAATAAGCGTAATATTCTTAACATAAGTATTCATTGTATTTGTGTGGATTACCAAGATATTTACATCGTCAATTATTTTACCCGCAATAAAACTGTCTGTTCCAAAAATTTTACCTGTGAATTCTTTTACATTATCAAATTTTTTTGCTAAAAACATTTTTTCTAGAAAAATAATCTCTTCAGCAGAAATTATTTTTGAGGAAATGATACCTTCTTGCTCTTCATTTCTTATCTGAACAAGATTTTTATTTTGTCCATTCTGAACTATTTGAAATACAAAGTCATTGTTGTCAGTTTTATTTTTTTTATCATACAAAAAAGGGAAAAAATCTGTCATTCGCATTGAAATTTGCAAATATCCAACGTCTCTTTTATTCTTTATAATTTTTCTTGTGGAACATAATGAATTAAGCTTCAACTGATCCAAATTACCCATAAAATCTGCGTTATAATTAAATTCCCATTTATGCAAGTCAACTAAATCAGTTCTATCAGTCTTCAAAAAAACAGGCCATCTTTCGGGAATAAGAGGATTGTCGGTAAAAATTCTTAATGAATAAATTTGTGGTAATACAGATAAAATACTTTCAACTAAATTTGTTCTTTCTATTACATATTCAACAAAATCTTTTGGTGCCGTGGATTCTGGAACAATAAGAAATAGCATCAATTCTTTATTTGTTATAATCATTTGCTCCAATAAATCAAAACTGTCTAAATTAGCTTCAATTTTTTTTGTATTTGTTAATAAAGATTCACTGCATCTTTGCCTCAATTCAGCGTATTCATTCTTTCCAATTACACCACAAATTGCAAGAACAACTATAAAAAGAGGAATCACAATAATACAAGTATAAATAAAAACAAGTCTTTTTGAAAATCTAGTTTCTTTTAGTATTTGTGATATTTTCATAAAACCTACTTTTTTTTATTTTCACTTACACATTCATTTTCTTTCATATTTCATTATTTTAAAGTGTATATTTTTCGTTTTGGTGTGTTTTTTTCGGTTTTATTATAGCATGCTGTATAATTTTGACAAAGCTTTTTTAGATTCACATGGAATGTCTGGTTCTATAAGTTGATCAGATTTTGACCTATCAACTCTGTACCATTTTTTATACGATACAGTTAAGATTAATTTAGATTTTGGAAGCATAAAATCAAGTCTATCACCATAACATTCGGGTTTATTTCCTGATGCTTCTCCAATTATTGTTCCAAGCTTATTATCAGTAATGAACATTGCAAAGTCCATTGCAGAACTATATGTATAGATATCAGTCAATACATAAACATTTCCCTTAAATTTTTGTTCTACAGGGGGATTTTTTACTACGACATCCTTATTTTTCATCAAAAAGTTTCCATATCTAACAGCACTATCAAAGGACTTAAACTTATCAATATTTAAATATTTAATAAATTCATCAGCAACAAGTGAAGAGCCACCACCGTTACCACGTAAATCAACAACAACATTTGAAATATTTTTATTTATTACCTCATCAAAAAAATTTTTCACTGTTTCTTTGTAATATTTATCATAATCACAGCTTGTAAGAACAAGTAATCCTAAATCATAAGTATAATCAATTTTATAAAAAACAGATTTATCATTACAAAAAGCATACATTTCATTAATAATTTGTTCAGAATGAATATCAAATTCATCTTTTATCACTTCTTCAGATTCTTTTTCCACTTTTTTTTCTTCTGCAGGATAAATTACTTTTGAGCCTTCTACAAAGTCATAATGAAAATCTGTATTTTTCCCATCTATATTATAAGTGAATGTCACTCCATCTGATGTGTCTATACCGCAAAGACGTTCATAATGTTCGCTAAGTGCATATGTTCCATAAAAGCGACTTTCCGCACTTTTTTCAATTTCCCATGAAGTCAAAGATTTGAATATTTCAAAGATTTCTTCTGTTTTCACACCGTCCATAAAAAGAGGATTTCCATAATTAATTACTTGAGTAAAATCATTTATAAATTTTTGATTATTTTTCTTATTCCAAATAATTGATGTATGTCCGTCATGCAGAAGCGAAAGGATTCCAGAATAGATTCTCCACAAGTCAATAACTTTTATTTCATTAATTTTTTCTATTAATTCTTTTCCATTTGCAAGTGCTTTTTCTATCTCATTTCTTACATTTGTTTCTTCTTCTAGCCAAAGAGGATGACGTGATTTCAAATGTTTTTCAAAATAATCAAAATCTGCCTTTGCTTCTGTTTGAGATAAAACATAATCTAAATCATTGGAAACTTCATATGTTTTTATTACCCCACGATGAGGATTTAGTGCTGTAGCCCACAAAACACAACATACACAAATTATCATGACAAAAGCTTGAATCGTCTATACTAATCTAGACAAAAAAGATAAGGGGTCGCAAAATAGAGATGGAGAAACAAAATGACAGAAAAGCGACAGAGAAGAACTTTCACGGAAGAGTTCAAAAAACAAATGGTTGCGCTGTACAACACAGGC
>JAAZCS010000280.1 GCA_012513125.1 Treponema sp.
AATCATGAAGACTTGTATTGGGGAAGAATTGACGAGAACTTTGATCCAAAAGGTAAATTGATGATAGCCTATAACAAGCACCTGATCGAACAAAATGCAACTGCAAAAAAGTATTTGCATGAAATTGAAGAAAAAACTAGTCATAGCAGTCTGGTTTACTATAAAAGATCACGTTTATTTTTAACGCATATTGGTCCAAATAAAGATTACCTGACTTATCCTTACCCTTGGGATGACACGGTCTTGTTACCTAACATGATAGCTCAATTTCAAAATGAACTTCCTCAACCGAAGGGATTAAGAAAATTGTTTAAATCCAATTTTGATTTCTTTCTTTATGGGCATACTCATTTCCCAACTATGGCTTTTCGGAGCGATGCAAGTGAAATGAAATCGGTTAAAATTTCCGGAAAATTTGCTTTTTCAGATATTCCGGGAGATAAAAAGGAGCTTCTGATTAATCCGGGTTCTGTTGGTTATTCTCGTGACGGTAATCCGAAAGCAAGTTATATGATTGTTGATGAGGGAGCAGGTATCCTCATACCTCGTAGAGTCGCTTATAAATTTGATAGTAATAGTTATATATTAGCGAAAAGATGGTTGGTTGAGAATAAAAACGAGCTAGGTGAAATCAAGAATTTAGGTGACAACAAAATCAGAGAACTTGTGGATAATGTTCATGCTAATGCGAGGAATGCAAATTTTGCTGTTCAGCTTACTCGTCTGCCGGATGATGATTGGCGTAGATATTATGGATATTAAGAGGAATTAATTTATGAAAGAAAACAAACTTAATGTCGGATTCAGCGTTGGAATTACCGCTTCTATCATTATGCTACTTTTCCATATAGTGGTGGACTTAATCTATGAAAGACGAGCAATTTCGGATTATTTTTTGTGGGCTATTCAGTTAATTTTTTACTTTTTCATCGGCATGACTGCTGCAAATAAGGATTATCATAATAATATCGATATGGATGAACCATTGAACGGTATGCTTAATGCTGCAAGAGGTTCGGGGATGGTTCTAAGTGCGATCATTTGGGTTTATATTTTCCTCAGGGCAATGATTGTTGGTGCTTTTCAAGTTTTTGGTGGTCTTGGCATCGGAATGACAATGGCATTTTTGGTGCTAGATTTTTCAATGGCAATCGGATTATCGACATTTGGTGGTTCGCTTGTTAAAAAACAACACGATTTTGAAAATTATGAATAGGAGATAAAAATGGAAAAAAAATCTTGGGAAGGTATTGTTTCTTTTTTGTGTGGATATTGGTGGGTTTTATTAATTGTAATTGTAATTATTATAGGCTTGGTGATTTTTTTGAGAATGTAGTAGCTCAAGAGTGAACAAGGCAAACGATAAATTTGCAGTCTAGCAATTACCAAGCCAATACTATTACCCTGAAAAGATTATCAGATTAATGCTGACTTTTTAAGTTATGTATTGTGTGCTTAAGGTTGTTTTGTCGGATATGAAAAAGAAAGAAAATGGGCTGATGAAATTAATCATGTTGGTATTAT
>JAAZCS010000281.1 GCA_012513125.1 Treponema sp.
CCAGACAAGTGTTTTGTTGTATTTTTTCACTGTTTTAGACACCTTAAGGGCATCTTTTGAACATCTTGATGATAAAATAGATATGCCAACTATGTCCGGATTATATTCCTTCATTATTTTATTCAAGTTTGCCTTGTCAACATTCCTATCATATATTTTAACTTTATATCCTTTTTTATAAAGAAATGTTCCAATGGATAAAACACCCAAGGGGTTAGACAAAGCACTCGAGTAATAGCCCGTTGATGGAATAATAAATAGAATTTTCATGGATAGATTCCTCCGATTTTGCTGATATCAGTATCCGTTATCTTTAGCAAAACTTGCTCATAATGTTCACACAGTCTTTTCGAATTTAACAAATACAAAACGTCACATATCACAATCATGAACATCATTATAATGCAAGTACACTGCCCTTGTCAAACAAGTGGAGTAAGTGCTAAGCATTGGCGTGTCATTCTCAAAAAGTTCTCTTTTCACCCCTGAATCCCTAAAAATCGAGACATCTTAATTGACAAAAACAGCTAATTGTATTATTGTAAATGACAGTTAACTGTCATCTTTCTATTAAGGTTAAAACTATGGTGTGATTGCCCCCCAATTTGTTGTTAAACCCAGTTTCTCTATTCATCTTACGATATGTAACAATACATCATAAAATCATTTGTAACGGAAGAACAGCAAGGAAAAGGAAATGCAAATGAACTTAAAATCACTAAAAAACAAAACTAAAGAAATGCAACATATGGATATAGTTGCTCTTATCTGCCTTTGCTGTGCGGTCTTGTTCTTCGTATGGAAAGCTCCTTATGGCTTTGGTTTGGCTGACGAAAGCTGGTATTTTACATTTCCACAAAGACTGACGATGGGTGATTCACTCTTGACACATGAGTGGCATGTTGCTCAACTAATCAGCTTTTTTCTCTATTTGCCTTATAAAATCTATACCTCAATCACAGGGACAACTGAAGGAATAATCTTATTCTTTCGTTATATTTTTATAGTCATGCAAAGTGTCGTGTCGACCGTTGTTTATTACCGGCTGAAAAACTATGGCTTTTTCAGCATTATTGCTGCCTTAGTTATATTTTTAAACATACCCTTCACCATTATGTCATTAAGTTATTATGCTATGGGTATCGCTTTTGTCACTATAACAGGTGTGCTAATGGCGACAGCAAGAGAATACAACAAAGCAACATTCTATTGCGCAGGGATTTCCATGGCTTTTGCCGTAATTTGTAATCCGGTTCTAACCGGAGTATTTATCCTATACTCTGTTTGCGTGCTGGCTCACGAAAAAACAGAAAATAAGAAAAAATCGTTTTTTAAATTTGCGGAAGTATCCTTTTCATTTAAAGCATGGCTTTGGATTTTCTTTGGAATACTAACAGTAGTTACAGTGTTTATTGTTTTCCTAGGTATATTTATGTTTTCAAGATCAAGTCTTAAAGAAATATTAGAAAACCTACCAATGCTTTTCACCGACCCCGAATATGATTTTTCCGATTCCGGCGGACAGGGTATTTTCACTTTCAAAAAAACTTTTTTTGCACTTATAAATATTAGCCCTATTCTATTTGCAGTTTTCTCACTACTGTTTTCTATTATTTTAATTGATAAAAAGCGTTTATCTCATAGACTGGCTTATCTTGCAATTGCTATACCTTCGTTTTTCGCCCACATTATTATCGTTGTCCGGGCA
>JAAZCS010000282.1 GCA_012513125.1 Treponema sp.
ATGAAACATGGACACCAGGGGCCCCATGTCAAGGGCGGCTGCTCGAAAACAGAGTAATTTTTAGTAAAGGTAATGTTTTAAGTGTATAATCTCCAATGACAGGGGGTCAAGCCGGTTTATAATCAAAAGACTTTCAGCGGATAACTGAAAGTCTTTTATCTTACCATACATCGAATATTTCATTTAGTTTTCTTTGCCATTCCTTGTCGTAAATAATTTTAAATTCAATTGTTTTATCTTTAAATTCTTCCCCTAGTTCTTTCCAACTAATTTTCTTACCTAATTCGTTACATATATCAAAAACCGATTTCTTATAACCAGTATCTTCGTTTTTTAAATGCAGCCCTTTTGTTTCAATTACAAGTACCTTTGAATAATCATCATTTTCCTCATTTGATTTTGACAATATAAAGTCAGGATATATCTTAGATTTTTTCCAACCCTGGATATAATAATCTTGTTTTGATAAGTTTCTATACCACCATAACAATTTTTGTTGTTTATCAATATATACAGCAACAGATTGTTCTAATGTATTTAATTCTTCCTCTGGCACATACTCAAATAAACTTTTTTCAATTGGGTCTCCAGTATCCCTTGTAAGTTTTTTTACATTACCCTTTACTATATTCTCCGTCGGTAATGCAAAACTGGAATCGCACTGTAAGAAAAACAATATTTCTTTATTATTTATCATTTCAACAAATATTTTTTCAGCAAGAATATCGCGCTGTTCTTCCAAAGTTTTTTTCAACTCTTGAATAATAAAAACAATATTGGCATTTATTAAGTCATCAGAATATTTTCCCCTTAATATGATCAAGGTCTTTTCCGTAATCTCATATGCCACCCAAGGATTAGGAACTATATCAAGAATATGCCTCGTTATAAAGAGATAATCAGCAGCAAAGCCAGTTGTCCTCATAACACTAATCTTTTTCTCAATTAAATCTTCGGTATTATCACTCAAAGCAATACTAATTACAACATCACTTTTAACTTCAGTTGATAACACAAGAGACTCCATATCCTTTAAAGAAATATCATTCCAATTAATTCGACTTAGGATATCCATCTCATAATTTAATTCTCTATAAGAATCATTTTCTCTTATAATAAATCTTGGTAAATATATTTTACCTTCAAATTTCTTGAATCTCTCTCTGTATCTTATAACCGTTGTATTTGCTTTAGTTGCGGAATCTGTGTTATCAGATTCAGGAACTACTCTTCCTGCTATATCTCCTAAGCCTTCTCCTTCTAATCCCTTTTTAATATTATTTAATATTTCATTTGTATTAGGCCTATAGCAGTAAACATAACTCTCATCCAAATCAGTAATTTTTGTTTTCTTTGCATAAGGTTGCCGTAAAATTCTTCCAACAAGTTGAGTAATATTCATCTCTGAACTTGTATCAGTTAACACAGTTAAAACATATGCAAAGGAACAGTCCCAGCCTTCTTGTAATGCTTGTTTTGTAATAATATAACGTATTGGACATTCCTTACTTAATAAGTCTATACCTTCAATATCATCTTTTTCACTAGATTTAATTGCTATTTCATCAGACGAAATCCCACATTCATTCATCAAGTAATTTTTTACATGCTCTGCATGAATATATTCATTATTAACTTGGGCTTTGCCAGTTCTTTCCACTTGGATTAAGCAAATTGGACGAATATACTGCCCAGTTTGTGATTCATATTCTTTGGCCAGTTTTTCAAGTGAGTTCCTTTTCTCAACGCTTGCCAAAACTACGTCTTTCCAGTTTGTTGTTGCTTTGTTTACCACATGAATGTCTAGTTTTATCATTTCTTCACGATTTAAATCCTGTCCTGTTATATGACTAATAGGATTACTACCGACAGGTGGGGTAGCAGAAAGTTCAACTACAATACTTGGGTTGAAATTTCTTATAGTTTTTTGCGCATTTTCACTGTAGGCCTTTTGACCTTCATCTATAATAATTATTGGTCTTAAAATTCTCAATACATTTCCTAATGATGTTTTTGCCTGCCTACCTAAAAAAGAATCTTTATCACCAAAATAATCAAGATTAGGGAATCTATCTATCAAATTTTCATGGGCTTTGAAATCATCATCAGGCGGAAAAAAGGAATCAAATCCTCCTGCATCTTGAAAGATTTTTAATGTTTCTTTATTTTGTCTATTGGCAGAAGGAAGCATTAACAACATTATTACCAAGTTTTCATTCACGTCTTGAACTGTAAATCTATCTCCTTTTTCCAGGATTAATGTACGCCCACCACTAGATAAATCTAACACTTGTCTGTATGGATGTTCTCTATCTCTTAAAC